>JAGUUJ010000065.1 GCA_020063525.1 Candidatus Omnitrophota bacterium | reverse complement strand
TGTTACTTTTATAAAAATAGTAGCACAAAAAAAGGTTGTGTCAAGTATTTTTTGGAGAGCACTGAAAAAAGCATTCTTAACGCTAATTTTCGCTAATCAAACGCTAATTTCCGCGAATAAATTAGCGGTAATTCGCGTTAAATTAGCGGTGATTAGCGTCAAAATATAATATTTCAGCAGTCTCTTTTATGATTTTGAAAGAATAGAGTAACGGCGGAAGAAAGATAGAAAAATAATTTAAGCGGGCCTGCCTTCTTTATAGGTTTAGGCAATTACTTTAAAGACTTTATCGCCGGGATGGACCTTTTGGGCAACCTTTATACCTACCATGTCTCCTAACTTTGCTTCGGAAACATCGGCGTGCTCAATCTGCATAGAATCAATGGATTGCGTAAAATCTTCGGAATGCCCTTTAACATGGATGGTTTCGCCTACTTTTAAGGTATCGGAAAGCTCAATAATCCCTACGTTGAGGTGGCCGTAATAATGGGTAATTTTACCAATCTCTTTTTCCTGCATACTCCACCCTCCTTCACAGCAGTGAACACCAGCCAATCCATTATGGCTGGGTGTTAGCAAGACTTCTCTTTAGCCCAAACAGGGCTTTCTGCCTTTATTCGCCCGCTTTGAACGCCAGTTGAGTTTGCCTCTACGTTTACGTTTTCCCATAATTAATATTTATAAAAATTTGCAGGGATAGTTTGAGATATATAGCGTATAGCTTCAATAATACACACACGTATTGCCTTTTCCATAGGCGTATTTGCATAAGCGGATAACCCTACGCCTAAACCCCAGCTGCCAAAGAAGCCGGCCATAATACCTCCGGCAATATCCGATGCCTGGCCCTGAACCCGTGTTGCGGCTAAAACTTCGGAGGTTGAGGTATCTACAATACGTATATCTAAAGCCATATGCGCCTTATTTAAGGCTGCGCCTAATAATCCACCTAAGATGCCGCTGCCCACTCCGCCGCCGCCGCCCACGCCTGCCCTTCCGCCTGAAGCCTGAGGCTCGAATTCAGTAACCGCAGCAGTAATAATTAAATCTGCAGTCTTAATCTTTCCTCTTTGTGGTCCCCCACTACCTGTTTGGGCAGCGCCCGATGCAGATAATTCCTGCTCCTGCATTACTGCAGCTAATGCCTGACGCTCAACAACTGAGAAACGACTGCTGTTTATAAGGGCGGTAACTAACATTTCACGTAACCCCGAACCAATCTCACCGGTAGCTTTTGCCGCCTTAACATCAAAATCTGCTACAGCAATGCGTGCCTTGGGTCCGGAATAAGGTGGAAGCGGAGCTGCGCCAGCAGCATTATCTACTTGAGCAGTAGGCTGCATCAGCTGTTGTAATGAAGCGCAACCCACTAAACTCATAATCATCAATCCTGACCCTATAATTAACAATAATCTCTTCATTTTATTTACCTCCCTCTTTATTCAGTGCTTCTGTTATCTTAATTGCTAAATCAAAAGCGGCATTAGTTAATGCTTCTTTACCTCCTGTAATAACATCCATATGTGCAGAATTTCCTGAGGCATCAAGATAAGCAATTACCTTACCATCTTTAACGCGGATGAGTTTAGCGGTTATGTTAGCGAAACAGGAGAGCATGCTCGATTGCGGGACTTTACTGCCTGATGAGGCAATGGCCTTACCTAATACTACATAGTCGGCTTCAGATAAACTACCCAATTTTATAGATTCGCCTTCGGATAAGTCTAGGTTACGGAATGCTTTGTCCTGCTTGATAATCTTTGTGACACCGGATGGCTCAATAATCTCATAACCATTTTCGATGAGTTTTTGAGCAATGCTTGTCTCGGTCGCAGATAAGTCAATTTCCGTTGCCCACCAAGCATATTGCGGACTTTCGATATTCTGTTCGGCAATAAGGAGGATAATCTTGGGTTTGGTGCCCTGAGCGTAAGATACCGCAAAGATAGAACTCAAAAATAATATACAAGAAATAAAAATAATTTTCTTCATCGCCGCTCCTCTTGATGTTAAATTATATACGAAACACATCCCTCTGTCAAGACAAAAGCCGTTCTCGAAAAGATGCGCACCTGCGATGATCAAGACATCCTCCGAGCCTTCTCCGGCAAGACCCTATTTATTACCCCATTAACAGAATTATTACCCCGATCATTAGTTTTGAGTTTCATCCAAAATACAGACAAGCGGCTCTTCCCACTGAAAACAGGTAATTCCTATCCCGACCAGCGATTTAAATGCCTCAATGCATTCAGGGGCAATTTGCGCAAATTCTTCAAGCATCTCAACGATCTGAGTCATAAACCCGCCTACGATACCATTTGAGTCATCTACGCCTCCGACACGTAACTTTTTATCCAGTCGTAAAAGCAACTTAATCAGGATTTCCGCTGTTTGCTTATTAACCGGCAGATCAGAAACAATTGCCGATAGCCGGTTGCATCCTTCGCGCAAAGAATCCTGATTTGCAAACCAGGTGCGTGACGGCCCGCGGTATGGCTTTACGTATCGCATAGATTCAGTGATAGATTTCTTAACCGCTTCTAATTCCTCTTTATTAAGTGTGTCACGCCGCATACTACACTCAACGCTATGAGAAAGCTGTTTATCCTTATCACCTAATGGCTTCCCATCCATAACCGCATAGAGTGCCAAGGCAACCATATGCTTACAAAGCGTGTCTTTCTGCCCAAGATAACAAGTGCAGTGCCCCTGTTTATAGTTGCGGGCTGATACGGAAACGCAATACGGCTCTGTTCCCAGGACAACAGCGGAGAAATATCCTCCCAACGTCTCTACTTTAGTCACATTACCGCTTTCATACAGACCAACGGCGCGCTTAAACGTCGCCTCATCTGTCGCAAATTTGATTTTATTTAGGTCGTAGGTTGGGGTCATATCATTTCTTCAAAAAGTTAAAGGACGCTGTCCCATTCTTCTGTTTTTACCGTTCGTGACTCAATAAGCGGCCACGGCTTACCAGAGTCAAAGGACGGATGCCTCGGTTCGCTGTCCGGCCGTCCATACTCCAAACGCCACGACTCTATTTGGCCGAGAAGCTCCCATGCCGAGCGCTTCCGACTATCATCTTCTACAGTCATTTCGTAGAGGCAACTTCGAATTTCATTCGCAGTTGTAGGCTCAATGGTATATCCATATC
Organism: Candidatus Omnitrophota bacterium; assembly: GCA_020063525.1. Lineage (GTDB taxonomy): Bacteria > Omnitrophota > Gorgyraeia > Gygaellales > Profunditerraquicolaceae > UBA1562. The sequence continues at coordinate 7,908 of JAGUUJ010000065.1, read as the reverse complement.
CCATGCCGTATGGCTGTCTCCCTAAAAAAGCGCTCTCCAAACCACGAGATAGCTCATAAGGAATTGCGGGTTTCCGTTGATCATGAATCAAGCTAAGACCTGTGACGAACGCTTCTGACGTGCCTATTCGAGAAACAACGCCCGCAAGTAAACTGCGCGCCACTGGAGAATGTTCCGTCTTGCAAAGTTCATATACTCGGTCTCTAACTTTGGAATCCTCGCGAGTGATATCCGCGATATACTCAGCAAGACGCTCACGATCATGATACTCAAAGTTCAATTGACCTTTAAAAAGTTCTATTTTGGAATCAATAAAACTCAATAAAATTTGCTTTGCTTTGGAAGTATTAAGCACCGCAATAGCTTCAACCCATTCACCTTTAAGTTGATTTAATCCACTTCCATACTTAGTAGAAATATCCAACAGAAGATCGAGTGCCTCATCACATTGGCTATTACCAAGGGCAAGCAGTAGTTCCCGCAAATCATAATTAGGGATCTGCGTTGTAGTTATAATTTCTCTAATTCTCTTAATCCCTACTGAAGGGGGATCAAAAAAAGGTAATAGGCATAAACATCGTTGCAGAAGAAAACGGTTTTGCTGATCGTGAAATCGACTCGGTTGAATAATATGGTTGATAGTAGGATCAAGTACTTTGAGTGCCTCGTCCGCTTTTATACGCGCCCCACTGAAAAGCAATGCTTCAAGTGCCTCTACCCGAGTATAACCATCCCACTCTCCCGGTAGAGCCATAAACTCCATTACAAGATCCGATGATTTATGGCCATCAAGGGTAGCTATAAGACTTGCCAGCATTTTCAGACGCCCATTGAACAAATCAGGCTTGTCACTTTGAGAACGTTGTTCTTTGATTGCGCCAATTCTCTGCTTGATGGCACTTACATAACGACCACAGCGATCTTCATCAAAATTACTTTTAAGCCGTCCGGAGCGAGCCTCCGACAAAATTCGATAATCTTTTTTCTTAAAAACATGTTGCACTTCTGAATTATTGATTCGCGCTAATCGGATTAATGCTCCGGCTGCCTCCCGTTCATATTCCGGCTCACATAAAATCCTTAAAAAGATATCCTCTGCGCCTTGAGAATCCAAGCACTCTACTGCCCGCACATGCCAATTAGACCAAGACATGGTCGCACCGTTACCGATGGGGCCGCGATCACCTTTACGCCATGCTTCCCGTCCTTTTCTCACACGCTCGATATCGGCTTGAATAAGTTTATTCAAATCATCTATGTCTTCAGGGTTGCCAATTCTGGCCAAAGCTGTCGCAAGTTCGTTCTTTAAAGAACCGTTAAAATCATCCTGACCTAAAACAAATGGAAGCCCTCCTTTTAAATATGTCCGTAAGGTCTGTCGTATATCATCCGACAATTGACCTCTTAAATCAGAACCTGTATCTCCAATCCTCCCCAAAAGTTCAATAACAACCTGATATTCAACCTGTTTAAACTCAGAACTCAAGCGGCCCAGCATACCAGATACAGCTATATCCGGAGGCATTGCTCGAAATAATTCTTGTAGCTGTCTTATGATATCCCACTGCGTCTTAGTGGTAGTCGCTCTAGATGAATCTAGCGCCTCATTCTGAAGCGAACATAATCGTGAAAACACACCCCCTGCAAGGCCTAAATCAGCAATTGTGGCCAGAATAGACACGATTGCGGAATTATCTCTATGTTCAAGATCTTCTTCGCTTATTTTTTTAAGTAAGTTTTGTTTAAAATCCTGCGGAAGGTTTGAAATAAATGTCATCCAACGGTCACTCCATAACAGCCCTTTAATAATACGCTCCGCTATCCAGTGGCTGACCCAATCCGGCTCGCTTCTCTGCACAAGCTCAATTGCCAACTTAATCAACAACTCTTCTCCGTCACTGATTCTTTCAGATGGCCACCTGATCAATTCTTCTTTTATATCTTCGATTATAAATTCTCCTCCGATTTCCGCTATGGATAGTCGAATCCTAATCCGTTCTTTCGGATCATCTATCTCCCGTAGGAGCATATTATAGATCGTAATCGCTCGCGGTCTCGCCTCCTGCGGTATTTCATGCAATATTCGTTTGTGCAACACCTCTTTGAAAGTGTCATCATTATAAGAAGATAGAATGCGATTAAGTGCCTCAATAGCGCCTGTCCATTCAAGTGCACTCAGAGCCGCAGTGCGAACTTTTAAGCTTGGATCAACGCGGGCAAACTCCTCTGCGATACCTGCCATATATGGTTCGCGGACTATTTCTCCGATAAAATCGGCCCGGTGTTCGTCTTTCCAAGTTGTAACAATCTGCTTCCAGTCTTCTCCCAGAGTAGATACATGAAATTCTCTAAATGAACGATATGTTTTAAGACGAACTTGCTGATCATTGCTTGTTAAAAGAGGTAAAAGAATATCTTTGAAATCCTCTGACCCGCTGGCAATCATTCCAGCTAATGCGCAGCGTCTATGAGAATCGTCTTCCGTCTGATACCATGACCGCAAGCATTGTCCAATTTTATCTTTTACATCCGCCCATACTGCTTTTCCGCATAATCGAGCTAATTCTGCTGCAAATACTGGATCAACGTCCAACGCAAATTCAACCAGAATACTTCCAGCTTCCCTCAATCTTTGAACTTCAGGTGAATCGACATTCAGGCCTCCGATATCTTCCGTAATCATGCGAAGCGGTTCTTCCCAGAGAGGTATATTGATATACTCCCGCATAAAATTCCGGTTCATTTCCCGATTATCCTTATCAACAAGTTCCAAAAGGTATTTTCTCAATACTATGGAGACATACCACTCTTGAAACTGTTGATGCTGAAATCTAAATGTCACTGAAGGATACTCTAACCGCTCTAACACATGATGCGCGCAAAGGGCGCTCAAAACTTCCCCTGGTTCAGGCAATGTTACAATCTGTCCCTCAGCCTGTAATTTACGACTAACTGAGCTAACAATGCTTCGAGAAGACGGTTCTTCTATTGTTACGGTCCCGGCTTTCGTCATCTGAACAGCAAGATCGGCTAAGTAGTCTTGGCTCTTACCCAAAAGCGGTGAGCGCACCAAATGATCTCGGTGCTCATCAGATTCTTCTGCTAACCGCACCACGGCATCTAAGATACCTATCTTTGTTTTTGGAATGGTTGCTCCCGACAAGAAAATATTTACTACTTCAGAAAGAATTAATGGGGTTCTGGTCAGGTCGTCTAAAATATGATCGTTTTCCAATTGCAAGATGAGTTCTCCAGCTCGACTTGCCAAAGTCTGATTAAGATACTCTACTCGTTGTCGCTGATTAAGAGGAAGCAACTGAGCCCTAAAAGAACCTGGTAAGGGCGGTTTAATATGGTGAGCCCTCGTCGCAACAATTATGCCAGCCTTAGGGAAATTACGCTCTAAGTCAGCAAGTATGTGCACCGCTTTATCAGAACAACTATCCGAGACCTCATTCCATCCATTCAATAGGAACGAACAGGGCACTGTATTATAGATTTGCGTGAGGGCCATAGTGTCTATTCTACGAGATAGAAACTGAGGCATCTGAGAAATAAAGTCGAGGATTCTCTTGTTTGATTCTACCCATATCGGCAGATCAATAAGGAAAGACACCTGTCCCATGCGTTCTGTGAGTTGAATAAGTGTTGTTGTTTTGCCTCGTCCGGCAGGCGCCTCTAGAATAATACGGCGGCCTTCAAGAAGCGCTTGTTGAAAATAATCAAGAGTTACAACCTCTTGAGTTTCTCTGCCGTTTTCATCAAGCTTAACTGATTGCAGAGCTATCTTAGGTTTCCCAGCTAATCGTGGATGCGCAAGCCATGCCGTCAATATCTCTCCGGTTGCCTCTCGAGCCTTTGCGACCAAATCCTGTATAGTCTGTTCAACTACAACACGGATACTAAGATGGGATGAACAAATTGACGCATTACTAGGCAGCATTAAATCTGTGATGATATCTTCCCTCGAAATAATTTGAAGTTCGATGCCACAATCTTTCCCAATAGTCTCTTTCCAAGATTCCGCTTGCTGATTGGTAACTTTATGTGGCGTTGCAAAAATGAGAACTTTTACATTGGGGTAATGTGGTTGGAATCTTTCTATGTCTTTTTTTATTTTATCGATTGTTGCCGTTATTGAAGACGCTAAGCCTTTTTCGTGGTTATCATTAGCACACGATGTTGGCGCATATGCATCTAAACCTAAGTCGTTATGTCGCTCAGAAGCGATGAACTCAGGCCATTTTAGTTTCGCAAGGACCACGGCAAGCCCCTGAAATCTCATACCCTCTTCGTTAGAAATTATCTCATCAAGAGCCCTCTCGATTTCAGTTCTATAAATGGCCATATTCTTATTTTCCATCACGTTCATTCTTTGGGTCGTTGTTACGATTCCGTATAGCAAGCTCCCCACGGAAGGCTTTGGCTAAAATTGACTGCTCGAACTTATAGTTTTTACTTCCCCAATTTCTCTATAATTCCCTTAAAGCTCTCAAGCCCTGCTTCGATGTTTTCGATGATCTCGGTTGCTAAAACATCCGGATCAGGAAGGTTGTCGAGGTCGGTCAAGCTTTTATCCTTTAGCCAGAAGATATCAAGGCTGGTTTTATCACGGGCGATTATCTGTTCATGGGCAAATTTACGCCAGCGGCCTTCGGGGTTCTTCTCTGACCACATCTCTTTACGCTTGTGGCGGTTGGCCGGGTTATAGTATTCGATGAACTCTTTGATATCCTCATATTTCAGGGTGTTTTTCTTAAGCGTGAAGTGTATGTTCGTCCGAAAGTCATAAATCCATACTTCCTTGGTCTGTGCGTTTTTGCTCGCAGGACGGTTATCGAAGAATATCACATTTGCCTTCACCCCCGGCTTATAGAAGATTCCTGTTGGTAATCGCAGAATCGTGTGCAGATCGGTCGTCTCAAGAAGCTTCTTACGGACAGTTTCACCGGCCCCGCCTTCGAAAAGAACATTATCCGGCACAACAACCGCGGCCTTGCCGTCGACTTTAAGCATCGTATGAATATGCTGAACAAAATTGAGCTGTTTGTTTGAGGTCGTCGCCCAGAAATCCTGTCGGTTATAAATGAGATCCTCAGATTCGTCTTTGCCTTCCTCGTTAGTAAAGGTCATACTGCTCTTTTTGCCGAACGGAGGATTTGTAAGAACGTAATCAAAACGCAAGCCATTATCCGCGATCAGAGAATCTGCTCGCTCTACAGGCGCCAAATTATCCAAATCGCCGATGTTGTGCAGAAACAAGTTCATCAAACACAAACGTGCTGTATTCGGAACGATTTCCCAGCCCTTAAAGGTCTTATATTTCAAAAACTGAAGCTCATCTTTATTGAGCTGATAATTGTCTTTATTGGTTAAGAAGTCATAGGCCGCAAGAAAAAATCCTCCGGTACCACATGCTGGATCAGCAATGGTTTTCTCCGGCTCCGGGCGCATACATTCGACAATTGCCTTGATTAAGGCGCGGGGAGTAAAATACTGACCAGCGCCGCTTTTAGTATCCTCGGCATTTTTCTCAAGCAAACCTTCATAAATATCGCCTTTGACATCGGATCCCAACTTAACCCACGACTCTTGATCGATCATCTGCACAATGCGAAAGAGCTTCGCGGGATCGGAAATCTTATTCTGCGACTTAAAGAAAATCTTGCCGAGCATTCCGCTTTTCTGGCCGAATTCACGCAAAAGCGACACATAATGCGTCTCTAACTCCGCACCACGCTTACTGACGATCGTTTCCCAGCGGTATTCTTTAGGAATATCAATTTTACGATTATAGGGCGGCTTTGAATACTCATCCGCCATCTTGAGAAATAAAAGATACGTCAACTGCTCAAGATAATCACCATAACTCACACCATCATCTTTGAGCACATTGCAATACGACCAAACCTTTGAAACCAATGCCTCAGTCATCTCTCATCCTTTCAATTTAAAACAAAAGTCTTAACAGCGCTGAGAGTTTTGAAACGTCTCAATTGTGTCAACAGTGGTGACACAATTAAAGCAATTTTACCAAATTATTACATACTCTTTCCTGATTTTAATTCCTGCAATATTGGTAACTTTAGAGATTCCGCATCAGGAAGCTTGCCTTTAAGCTCTTTAGGCAATTTTTTTGTAAGATAATATTCGGCAACTCCAACCGGCTTTTTAACACTGCGCAAGGCGTACTCAACTACGATATTATCTTTATCTGCGCACAGAATAATTCCTATCGGTGAATTCTCATCTTTCAACTTCACCTGCTCATCCAATAAATGCATATAAAAATCCATTTTACCGGCATATTCTGGTTCAAACTTGCCGGTTTTAAGCTCAATCGCTACAAGGCATTTCAGGATACGGTTGAAAAACAGGAGATCAACGAAATATTCGTTATTCCCCAAAGTAAGCCGATATTGGTTGCCGATGAAAGAAAAACCCTTTCCCAGCTCAAGCATAAAACGTTTAATCTTATCCACTAAACGTCTTTCCAATTCCCGTTCCAAAACCTCTTTGGTTATGCCGAGAAAATCAAGGTTATAAACACTTTTTATAGCTTCATCCGCCTGCTCGGCAAGATACGCGGGCAGGACTTTGGGGAAATTATGGGTTTTCTGCCTAAGGCTTAATGCGTAAGCGCCGGCTTTTATCTGATTGAGCAGCACATTTCTTGACCAGCCAAATTTAATGCTGGCTGTTATATAGTATTCTTTCTCTTTTGCATTTTTCACTTTCTGCATAATAAGTATGTTATGCCCCCACGGCAATTCTGGCACAAGCTGTGCCAGTTTTTGATCATCCTTGTATGCAAGATAAAACATCCTCATCCGCCAAAGATTATCATGGGAAAACCCTTCATAATTATGATATTCGCGGTTGAGATCGCTGGACAACTGTTCAACAACACCTTTACCCCAGCCGAATTTATTTTGCCGCTCAACAATACTTTTGCCGATGTCCCAGTATAAAAGTATAAGTTCTTTGCTGACCGACCTAATCGCCTGAATTCGTGCCGTAACAATCCGCGATTTTATTTCGTTTAAAAAATTGACGTATTCTTTGCTTATTATGTTTCTCACGCTAATCTCCTGTTTTTTTTCCTTTCGGCTTATTATTCAAAGTCTCTTTCTCAACCTTGATCTTTTGTAGTAACGCCTCGGCTGAATTACCACCGCTAATTAAATCTTTATGTTTTCTGCGCCACTGTTCGGTTAGCTTTCCTTCGAAGGCCTGTTTGAGAATGCTTTGGCGCAAGGCCTCGGCTTTTTGCAAGTTCTCATTTATTGACTCTTCAAGTTTATCGCATACAGAAAAGCGAGACTCGATTTCTTCAACTATTTTTTTTTGAACAGGCAAATCAGGCAAAGGAATGGTTTGCGAAAAAATATCATCATCTCTGACCGCAGGATAGCTGGTTCCTGTCTGAAAGGTGCTTATTGTATTAATAAATTTATCCCATAGCACGTAGTGAAAAATATACTTTGAATCCAATATATCCTTTTTAGGCCGGATAACACAAAATCCCGTAGAACCAATTTGCCCATCATATTCCACCGGAACCATTGCTATATTTTTAAGATACGTCCTAACTGTTGCAAAAAGAACATCCCCAGACTTAATAACCTGCTTAGCCCTAGAAGGTGCGTTCTTCCACAAATATTCCTTATAACTAACTATGCGATTCACGCTATTATCAATACACCCAATATCGATATATAAAAAATGTTCCTCTGGATTAACGGATTTATTAATATTCTGAGCAGCTTCACACGCTAATCCCATTTCGACATTCTTAAAACAGGTAGAATCTTTCATCAACTTTCCCTCAAACGCATACTTCAACACTGCCTGACGGTAGACCTTTAACTGCTCTTGGGCTTTTTCGAGGTTTTCGATGGCGTTGTC
>JAGUUJ010000017.1 GCA_020063525.1 Candidatus Omnitrophota bacterium | reverse complement strand
GTCACGCCCGGAAATTTTACCTTTAGGACCCGCGAATTTGAACAGATGGAAATTGAATATTTTGTGAAACCCCAAGAGGCAGATAAAAAATTAGAAGAGTGGATAGAATCTCGTTTTAGTTGGTATTTAAATTTAGGGATAAAAAAAGAAAATTTAAGAAAGCGTCCCCATACCAAAGATGAACTGGCGCATTATGCTAAAGCCTGCACAGATATAGAATACAATTTTGCCTTCGGCTGGAGCGAATTAGAAGGGATTGCCAACCGCACTGATTTTGATTTAAGAGAGCATGCCAAGTTTAGTAGTAAGGATTTAAAATATTTTGATGAAACTACGAAGGAAAAATTTTATCCCTACATTATTGAGCCGTCAGGTGGGGTAGATAGAAGCGTATTAGCATTTTTAGTGGATGCTTATCATGAAGAAAAAGTAAAAGATGATATCCGCGTAGTCTTAAAATTGCACAAAGATTTAGCGCCGATAAAGGTAGCGGTGCTGCCCCTTTTAAAAAATAGGCCAGAGATTGTAGAATTGGCCAAGAGAATAGCCCAAGATTTAAAGAAATGTTTCATTACTGTCTATGACGATACTGCCGGTATCGGCAAGCTCTATCGCAGGCAGGATGAGGTAGGCACGCTTTACTGTGTTACCGTGGATGTGCAATCGTTAGAAGATAAGCAGGTAACCGTGCGCGATAGAGATACGATGCAGCAGGACAGAATTAGTATTGATAAGTTAAGAGAATATCTTTCGAAAAAGCTTAACACGGAAGGCTAAGATTAAGGAAAAGCTTTACTTTAACCTAAATCTTAATCTAAGTCTTAGTCTTAACTAAGAAGGAGGGTTTTTAAAGGCAATGGCAAAAAAATATGTTTACTTCTTCGGGGGCGGAAAAGCAGACGGAAACGAAGGCATGAAAAATCTCCTGGGTGGTAAGGGAGCAAACCTGGCAGAGATGGCCGGGCATAAAGATTTACGACTTCCTGTGCCACCGGGTTTTACTATTACCACTGAGGTTTGCACACACTATTATAAAAATAGAAGGGCCTATCCTGGTGGTTTAAAAGAAGAGGTCCATAAAGCCTTAGAAAGAGTGGAAAAGCTGATGGTAAGAAAATTCGGCGACCCCGAGAATCCACTCTTAATTTCCGTGCGTTCAGGTGCGCGCAGGTCTATGCCTGGAATGATGGAGACAGTATTAAATATTGGTTTAACTCAAGGAGTCATACCTGGCTTGATAAAACAAGGTGGCGGAAATAGTCGTTTTGTTTATGATGCTTATCGCAGATTAATTATGATGTATTCGGATGTGGTAATGGAGAAGGCAGCGGGTATTGAACTTAAAGACGAAGAGTCTGGTATCCGCAAGCAGTTAGAAAAGATTATGAGTGCAATGAAAAAGGAAAAAGGTTATACCAACGATACTGAACTGACTGCAGATGACCTGAAAAAACTCTGTGCTTTATTTAAAGCCAAGATAAAAGAAGGATTAAAAAAAGATTTTCCTGATGAGCCCAATGAGCAGTTGTGGGGGGGGATTGGCGCGGTGTTTGCTTCCTGGAACGGCAAGCGCGCAGTCAGTTACAGGCGGATAGAAAACATTCCTGATGAATGGGGCACAGCGGTGACTGTGCAGACCATGGTCTTTGGGAATATGGGCAATGATTCGGCAACCGGTGTTGCCTTTACCCGTAACCCTGGAAATGGAGAGAATAAATTCTACGGTGAATATTTAATTAATGCCCAGGGTGAAGATGTGGTGGCAGGCATCCGCACCCCCGCTCCGATAAATGAATATTCCAAATCAGAACACAATAAGGATTTGATGACTTTAGAAAAAGCCATGCCCAAGATTTATCAGGAACTCTTTAATTACGAGAAGCGCTTAGAGAAACACTACCGCGATATGCAGGATATTGAGTTCACCATAGAAAAAGGCAGGCTTTTTATGCTGCAGTGCCGCGTGGGAAAACGTAATGGTCCGGCTGCGGTGCGCATGGCAATGGATATGTTAAAGGAGAAATTAATCAAAAAAGAAGAAGCAGTCATGCGGGTCAGCCCTAGCCAATTAGATGAATTATTACATCCGATTATTGACCCTAAAATAGAACTCGCTCATAAACCTTTAGCTAAAGGATTACCTGCAGGGCCGGGTGGTGCGAGCGGCCAGATAGTATTTTCTGCTCACGAGGCTGTAGAATGGGTGAAACAGGGCAGAAAAGTAATTTTAGTGCGCGCGGAGACAAATCCTGAGGATGTGGAGGGTATGCGGGCAGCTTCGGCAATTTTAACTGCCCGAGGTGGAATGACTTCGCATGCAGCATTGGTTGCCCGCGGTTGGGGTAAATGCTGTATTGTCGGATGCGGAGCAATTCATATTGACTATGACAAAAAAGAACTGCATGCGGATGGCAAGGTCTTTAAAGAAGGCGCCTGGATTACTTTAAATGGCACTAAAGGCAATGTCTACGAAGGCAAATTACCCATGATGGATGCTTCTGAAGAAAATGAGATTTTAATGAATTTTTTAAAGATATGTGCCTCTTTAAAGAAATTAGGCGTACGCACCAATGCCGATACTCCTGAAGACGCTAAGAAAGCCAGACAATTCAGCGCAGAAGGAATTGGATTGTTCAGAACTGAACATATGTTTTATGGCAAAGGTTCCGAAGAGCCATTGTCTAGATTATGTAAGATGATAATGTCTAAGACCGAAGCTGAAAGATGCAAGGCCTTGGATGAATTATTTCCTTATGTCAAGAAAGATATCAAGGGCACGTTGGAGGCCATGGATGGGCTGCCTGTAGTGATTCGGCTGCTTGACCCGCCATTACATGAGTTTGTCCCTCGCGAACAGGCAAAATTGGAGCAGCTCGCTCGGGATTTAAATATAACTATGGAAGAACTATCCCAGAGAGCAAAAGGCTTGCACGAATCCAATCCCATGATGGGTCATCGGGGAGTGCGCTTGGGTATTACTTATGCGGAAGTAAGCGAGATGCAGATTCGAGCCATCTTTGAGGCAGCAGCAGAACTTATTAAAGAAGGTAAGAAACCCTATCCTGAGATAATGATACCTGTGGTTTGCGAGGTCAAGGAATTAAATGACCAATTAGTGATCACCAAAAAAGTTTATCAGGAGGTTTTAAATAAATATAACCTCAAAAAAATTAAACATATGTTTGGTACCATGATTGAGATTCCCCGGGCATCCATTGTGGCGGATAAATTGGCAGAGGTTTCCGAATTTTTCTCTTTTGGCACGAATGATATGACCCAGATGGGTTTTGGTTTTTCGCGCGATGATATTGGTAGTTTCTTACCTGACTATATCAAGAAAGGTATCTTGCCTTTTGACCCTTTTCAAACCATTGACCAGGAAGGAATCGGAGAATTAATCAAGATAGGTATCCAGCGCGGACGCAAAACGCGCCGTGACTTAGAAGTAGGTATCTGTGGTGAGCATGGCGGTGAGCCACGTTCCGTAGAATTCTGTCATCGCGTAGGTATGAATTATGTGAGCTGTTCGCCTTTTCGGGTTCCCATTGCTATATTAGCTGCAGCCCAGGCAGCACTGAAGGAGAAAAAATAGCGTTGCGTTTACCGTTAACTGTAACACGGTAAACGGTACACGGTAAACGGTTAACGAAACCCTCATATAAAGAGGAAGGGTAATGGAAGCGCTAAGAACTTACCTCAAGGAAATCAGGAACATCCCTTTATTGACTCCTAAAGAAGAGAGAGGTTTAACCAGGAAGATAAAAAGGGGTGATGAGCAGGCGCGTAAAACAATGATTCGCGCAAACCTGCGTCTGGTAATTAATATTGCCAAAAGATATATGTATTTAGGGACGCCGCTTTTAGACTTAATAGAAGAAGGGAACCTCGGTTTAATGAAGGCAGTGGATAGGTTTAACCCGCGAAAAGGTTACCGCTTTTCTACCTATGCTGCCTGGTGGATTAGACAGGCGATTATGCGTTCGATATTGGAACAAGGTAAGATAATCCGCATCCCGGTTTATATGAGCGAACTCATTGCCAAGTGGAAGAAGACAGCAGAGCAGTTATCCCAGAAATTAAAACGCACGCCTACTGATGAAGAGATCGCCAGAAAAATGAAGCTCCCCAAGGATAAAATAGAACAGATAAACTTCTGGCTCTCTGCTACAACCTCTTCTTTAGAAACGCCTATTGGTGAGGAAGGCGAGAGTCAACTTTTAGATTTAGTCGAGGACCAGACTGTGGTATCACCTGACCATGAGATAGAGCATTTTTTAGATAAAGAAAGAGTGGGCAAGCTGCTAGGCATAATGACCCAGAGAGAAAAAGAAGTTTTAGATATGCGCTTTGGCCTGATTGATGGAAAAAGACACACCCTGGCTGAGGTAGCCAAAAAATTAAGGGTTTCGCGGGAACGGGTAAGACAGATCGAGGAAGAGGCTTTAAAAAAATTAAGAAAATTTATCCAACAACAGGAGAAAGGATTGTGACCAAAAAGATAGAACTAAGAAAGTATATCCGCAGCATCCCCGATTTTCCTAAGCCGGGAATACTCTTCAGGGATATTACTACTTTATTAAAAGATAAGAAGGCGTTTAAATCCGCTGTTGAGTCCCTGGTCAATAAATATAAAAAGAAAAAGATAGACAAGGTTGTAGCAGTGGAGGCCAGGGGATTTATATTAGGCGGGGTCCTGGCGCATAAATTAGGGGTAGGATTTGTGCCTGTGCGTAAACCTGGAAAGCTCCCCTGGAAAACCAATTCTGTAACCTATGCTTTAGAATATGGAACTGATACCTTAGAAATGCATCACGATGCGATTAACCCTGGCGAGAGGGTTTTGATTGTAGATGACCTTTTGGCTACAGGTGGGACAGTAAAGGCAGTCACAGATTTAGTGAAACAACTCCAAGGGAAAATTATCGGCATTGCTTTTTTAATTGAGCTCACGGACTTAAAAGGTAAAGACAAACTCAGAGGTTACCCGGTTTATTCTTTGATAAAATACTATTAAGCTACAAATAACCTGCAGCTTTGCTCGCAGCACTGAAATTTTTTGCCGTCTGCTACGGTTTACTTCGTCGCTACGGATAGCCTGTATCGGATTAGCGTCCTTGAGCTCCTCGTAAATCCTTGCAGACTTTTGCCAAAAATTTTCTAATGTGCTGCTCCCAAACCCTCCGGCTATTTGTAGCTAGTAAGTGATGCCCCTGTAGCTCATAAGGATAGAGCAGCAGTTTCCTAAACTGCGTGTGGCAGGTTCGATTCCTGCCAGGGGCACTTATTAAAACATGTATAATCTACATTGTCATTCCTTATTAAGTGATGGTGTCCTGCTTCCTTCGGAAGTAGCAGTGCGCTATTTAGCCGCGGGTTATAAAGTAATTGCCATTACTGACCATGTGGATTATAGCAATATCGAAAGCACAGTTAATTCCATATTAGAATTTAGCCGACATTGGCCCAAAGACGCAAAGATAAAGGTTCTGCCAGGCATAGAATTAACTCACGTCCCGCCAGAACAATTTAAACCTTTAGCTAAATATGCGAGGAGTAAAGGAATGAAAATTATCGTGGGGCACGGTGAAACCTTGGTTGAACCGGTAATTAAAGGAACAAACCGCGCTGCCTTAGAAGCAGATATTGATATCCTGGCTCATCCAGGACTAATTAGCGAGACAGAGGCAAAATTAGCCCGGAAAAAAGGCATATTCTTAGAGATAACCAGCCGCAAAGGGCATTGTGATACTAATCCCCACGTAGTAGAACAAGCCTTAAAAGCAGGAGCAAGATTAATACTCAACACAGACAGTCATGCGCCGGAGGACATCATTCCCGCAGAGCAATTGATAAAAGTTGCCCGATACGCTGGCTTAAGTCAAAAAGATATAGATAAAATTTATCAGGATGTAAAAGGATTTTTGCGAGAAAGGGGGGTGAGATGAAAAATAAAATAATCAGCATCTTAGTTATTGGGTTATTGGGTTATTGGGTTATAGCGCTGTGCGGTTGCGCAGGACTTTCCCGAAAGGATACCGTACCCAGAAATGAATCTTTATTAGAACCCCAGACCACGCTCAAGTTTAGCGATATTCCCACTCCAGCAGGTTTTAAGTTATTGACTCAGGATTCTTATACTTTTGAAAGCGCAGGTATACGCGTGGGTATGTTAAAGTATCAAGGCAAGGCAGATGTAGAGCAGGTGGTTAATTTCTACAAAGACCAGATGCCGCTTTATAACTGGAATTTATTGAACGCAATAGAATACGGTGAGCGTCTCCTGAACTTTGAGCGGGAACAAGAGACCTGTATTATCCGTTTATTACCCAAAGGTAATAATATTACCATTGCTATTGCTTTGGGTCCAAAGGGCGGAGCTCGACCTAAAAAGGCGGATAAGCCGGTTCCGGTTAAGTAGGAAGCTGTAAGTCTTCTGCTCATCGAAAGAAACCTCAAAAAAATACCTCAAAAAAATACTTGACAAATAACGGGTTATATGATAAAAAAGGATAAATTAGGTTATACCATTGGAGATGACTTTAATTTCAGGCAAAAAGGAGGTGGGGACACTATAAAGCCTAAAGTCAGGAGAAAATCCAGTGATATACATATATAGAAATTCTCTAGGAAACACATTAAACCCTAGTTCAATATATTTTTAAGTATTTTTAAAGGAGGATAAACAAAATGAGTAAACGTCTAATCGTAATTCTGGCCTTAGCGTTTGTGGTCGGGATTTCCTTCGCTGCCTACGCAGAAGTCCAGAATGTCAAGGTAAGCGGTGATATAACCATTCAAGGTGTATCCCGAAATAACCTTGACTTAGCAAAAGAAAGACCTACTAGTGGAACAAATGCTCTAATAAGAAAGAGTGATAAAGTAAGTACTGCATTATCCATCGTGCGAGTGAGAGTGGATGCTGATTTAACCGATAATGTAGCTACAACAGTGAGATTGCTTAATGAGAGAGAATGGGGAACTGATAGTACAGCTGATAATGATGAGATTGACTTAGATTTAGCATATGCCTCTTTGAAAGAATTCCTCTATTCTCCTTTAAGCCTAACATTAGGACGTCAGGAATTGCATCTGGGTAGTGAGATGATCGTGGGTGACCCTGATACCAATAATGCTGCAACCGGAAGTGCACTTTCATTTAACATACAGGATTTGAGTGCAAGAAAAGCATTTGATGCTGTAAAGGCAGTCCTGGATTATGACCCATTGGTAGTGAATCTGGTATGGGCAAAGGTCACAGAAGGAACCAATACTGTAAATGACGATACCACCCTTTCTGGTATCACTGCTGATTACGCACTACGTAAAGACACTACCTTGGAGGCTTATGGTTTTGCCAAGACAAAAGATAGCAATGCCACACAATTTACTGCTGCACAACGCGCGACCGGAGTTGCACTTACAGTCAGTCCTACCAAAGCCGATAAGGTATACACTATCGGTGGTAGGGTGCAAAATAGCAGTATCAAGGACCTAGCCTTAAACCTCGAAAGTGCATTCCAGTTCGGAAGGTATAATCCTGGTTTTGATATTAATTCTGCCAACGCTGCTTTGACAATGAAACGCCAGGCATGGGCATTAGAGGCAATGGCTACCTATGATTTAAAAGATGCACCGGTTATTTC
>JAGUUJ010000101.1 GCA_020063525.1 Candidatus Omnitrophota bacterium | reverse complement strand
TGTTGTGATATTTCACGCACAGATATCCGTTTAAGTAAAGACAGAGTTCCGTATGTATTGGAGATAAATCCGTTACCCGGGCTTAATCCTACGGAATCTAACTTTCCTATTATGGCTTACGCTGCGGGTATGAAATATGAGGATATTATTGAGGCAATATTAATGGGTGCCTCTGAACGAAGGATGAGTTAAGATGAATAATAATGCAGTAGCGGTAGAGAGCCAAAAGTTAATCTCAGAAACCGTAACCCAAACTCGTATTTCCAGGAGGCCGCAAGATTATCAGCAGATAAGTTTATATAAAGACGTAAACCCTTTAGATTGGGAGGATTGGCACTGGCAATTAGAGCATAGAATTCGTACCAAAGAAGAGCTTGCACAGGTGATAAAAATAACTTCTGATGAAGAAGAAGGGATAAAGAAGGCAAGTGGCAGATTATCTATGGCCATAACGCCTTACTGGGCAACTTTAATTGACCCCGAAGACCCTAATTGTCCTCTCAGGCGCCAGGCCGTACCCGTGGTTTCTGAATCTATTGTGGGCCCTCATGAGATGGTCGACCCTTGTGCCGAGGATAGGGATTCGCCTGCACCGCATCTGGTACACAGGTATCCTGATAGAGTTTTATTATTAGCTACTGAATCCTGCGCAATGTACTGCCGGCACTGCACAAGGAGAAGATTGGTAGGTGAACAAACAGAGAGCAATTCTCCCACCAGGTTTGATGCAGCGATTGAATATATCAAAGCAAATAGGAAAATAAGAGATGTACTTATATCGGGCGGCGACCCTTTTATATTAGAGGACGAAGAAATTGAAAGCTTAATCCAAAAGTTGCGCGCTATCTCGCACATAGAATTCTTGAGAATAGGTACCCGCGTTCCCGTAACCTTGCCGCACCGCATTACGGAAAAATTGGTGAATACCCTTAAAAAATATGCACCGATGTGGATTAGCATTCATTTTAACCACCCAAAGGAAATTACCAAGCGCTGTAAGATCGCCTGTGATATGTTGGCCGACAGCGGAATGCCTTTGGGTAGTCAGACCGTTCTTTTAAAGGGGGTAAATGACCGGCCATATATTATGAAGCGGTTGGTGCATGAACTTTTACAAATAAGGGTAAGGCCGTATTATATTTATCAGTGTGATCCTGTAAGAGGGACGCAACATTTCCGTACACCGGTAGCAGTAGGGATAAACATAATCGAAAAATTGAGAGGCCATACTTCAGGCTATGCTGTGCCTACTTATGTTATAGATGGTCCGGGTGGCGGCGGAAAGATCCCGGTCGGGCCAAACTACGTCCTTTCCCAGGCAAAAGGAAAGTACGTCCTGCGTAACTACAAAGGCAAAATCTACACCTATCTAGAATAATCCCCGCCTTCTGTTTTTTTATTCTTGACCCCCTATTGTTAGTATTATATAATATAAATTCCTTATTTTAAGTGAGGATATAAGTTATGGAGCTTCAAATTAAATGAAGGCGACATAACTTATATATCCGAACTTACCCCTCACCCAGCGAGCATAAAAGATGGTTATGGTTTTCTGGGTGAGGGGTTCAATTCGCGCATATAACTTATGTCGGCTATTGCCTCCATAAGTTATGCGCTCATTGAAAGGGGTATTTATTATGGATGTTCAGAACAAAAGAAACTTTATTCTCCTGGGCCATGCTCAGTCAGGAAAAACCACGCTTTCGGAGAACCTGCTTTATTTCTGTAAAGCTACTACCAGAAAAGGCACAATTGCCGATGGCACAACTGTCAGCGATTACAGCTTTGATGAGATAGAAAGAAAAAACTCTATCAATTCAAGCTTCTTGTATTGCGACTATAAAGATTACCGGATTCAGCTCATAGATACACCGGGTTACGCGGATTTTTTCGGAGAGGTGATTTCGGGCATACGCGCCGTAGACAGCGCAGTGATAGTAGTGGATGCCGCATCTGGCGTGGAAGTAGGCACTGAGCGGTCCTGGCAGCTTTTAGAAGAAGCAAATTTGCCCTGTATCATATTTATAAATAAATTAGATAAAGAAGGCACGGATGCCAATAAAGCCCTGACAGATATAAAAGACAGGCTTTCTAAAAAAGCAGTAACCATTACCTCTTTAGATGCCCCGGATTTAGTTGAGGCTATTGCAGAAAGCGACGATAAGCTTCTGGAGAAATATCTTGAAGGCACAAAACTGACTACCGAAGAATTAAACCGCGGCTTACGCCAGGCAGTAATCAAGCGTAATATATTTCCTGTGGTGTCAGGTTCGGCTATGAATGAAAAGGGCATAGAGGAATTATTAAATGATATTATTGCTTATTGCCCCTCACCTATTGAGAGACCAAAGGTAGAAGCCTCTGACCCTAAGAACGCCGAGGTTAAAAAAGAGGTTATCTTTAAGGAGGACGGGCATTTCAGTGCGTTTGTATTTAAAAGTATATCTGACCCTTACGTAGGGCAGCTTAGTTTATTGCGTGTTTTTTCCGGAGCATTGTTATCGAATACGGGATTTTATAACGCGAATAAAAGAACAAAGGAGAGAATCGGCCAAATTTATCTTTTACAGGGTAAAGAACAGAGAGGGATTGACGCCGCCTCTTGCGGCGATATTGTGGCTATCGCCAAATTAAAAGAGACGGTGACCTCGGATTCGCTTTGCGAAGAGAAGGACCAGGTTTTGTTTGACTCCCTTGTTTTCCCCGAACCCGCTATATCCGCCTCGGTAAAACCAAAATCGCGCCAGGATGAAGAGAAAATTTCTGGTGCCCTTAGTAAACTGGCTTGCGAAGATCCAACATTTAAGGTAACGCATGACCCGCAGACAAAAGAGATGATTATTTCCGGTTTGGGTGATCAACATTTAAGCGTGATGATTGTCCGCTTGAAGAAAAGATTTAATGTCGAGGTGGAATTAGGCACTCCCAAAGTTTCTTATAAGGAGACTATTACTAAGAGCGTCAAGGTCCAGGGTAAGTTTAAACGTCAGTCCGGCGGACGCGGCCAATACGGCGACTGCTGGATTGAGGTAGAGCCCTTAGAAAGAAGTAAGGGCTTTGAATTTATTGATAAGATTTTCGGCGGGGCTATCCCCAGAAATTTCATTCCTTCAGTGGAAAAGGGCGTAGTGCAGGCCTGTTTAGAGGGGGCGGTAGCGGGCTACCCGATAGTGGATATGCGCGTTCGACTAGTGGACGGTTCTTACCACGAAGTTGACTCCTCAGATATGGCCTTTCAGATTGCCGGCTCTATGGCTTTAAGAAAAGCAGTCATGGCTGCCGGGCCAGTGCTTTTAGAGCCGATTATGGATGTGGAGGTTGTCATCCCTGAGGAGTCTTTAGGCGGGATAACCGGAGACATCAATTCCCGGCGCGGCCGGATTATGGGTATGGAAGTTAGAGGCAGAAGCCAGGTTTTAAAGGCCCAGGTTCCTTTGTCTGAGATGTTTACCTATGCCAATGACCTGCGTTCAATCACCGGCGGAAGAGGGATGTATACTATGCGCTACTCGCATTACGAAGAGGTTCCCCATAAGATTGCCTTGAATATTATAAATCAATACCAAGCCACCAAGAAACAAGAGCAGGAAGAATAATTAAATAATGAAGATAGCCGTATTTTCTATTCCTGATATCACTCTCGGTAAACATAACGTCAAGGACAGCCGTCTTGATGAGGTGGATAAAATAACCAAGGCCAAAAAAAAGACATATGTCCAGGTGGATTTGGTGGGCGAGGACGCAGCCTTAGAGGCGGATGCGCTTTTGGTGTTGAGTGACGCGCGCACAGACTTAATTTTAAAAGACCTGGAGTTTGTAGAAACGCGCCTGAGTCGCGCCGAAGAAGAGCAGGAAAAAATATTATTGAACAAATTAAAAGTCGTTTTAGAAAAAGAAGAGTTTATTTTTAAAGCGGGGTTGACTAACGAAGAGAAACAGGTGTTATCGCGCTACGGCTTATTGACTGACAGGCCAATTATAGTAGCGCAAAAAGAAGAACTGGCAGATATAGCTAATTTATTATCGAGAGCGTTGAAGGAGAGCGGCTTTATCAGTTTTTTTACCACTGGCGATAAAGAGACGCGTGCCTGGTTGATTCGACATGGGGCTACTGCCTGGGAGGCCTCTGGAGTAATACATTCTGATATACAAAAAGGTTTTATCCGCGCGGAGATCATAAGTTTTACTGATTTTATCCAGGCAGGCGGTGAGACCCAGGCTAAACAACAAGGGAAGATGCGTTTAGAGCAGAAAGATTGCGTGATGCAAGACGCGGATTTGGTTAATTTCCGTTTTAATAAATAATTTTAAGGAGGAAAAGTTAATATGGTTAAAGTAAGGCGCGCACTCATCAGTGTATCGGACAAGACAGGGATAGTGGATTTTGCTAGAGAACTGAACAAATTGGAAGTAGAGATTCTTTCTACAGGCGGAACAGCAAAATTACTAAAAGATAATAATATACCAGCAAAAGAAGTGTCCGAATATACAGGTTTTCCTGAGATGCTTGACGGCAGGGTCAAGACTTTACATCCCAAAATACACGGCGGATTACTTGCCTTAAGAGATAATCCCAAACATATGGAAAGCCTGAAAGAACATGATATTGGTCTCATAGATATGGTAGTAGTAAATCTTTATCCATTCGAAAAAACAACGCAGAAACCGAACGTTACCATAGAAGAGGTGATTGAAAATATTGATATCGGCGGGCCTTCCATGTTGCGTTCTGCTGCCAAGAATCATAAGGATGTAGCGGTTATATGCGACCCGTGCCACTACAGCCGGGTTATCGATGAATTGAAGAAAAACGACGGTGCTTTATCCGGCGATTTAATGCGCGAGCTCGCTGTAGAGGTTTTTGCTCTTACCAGCCGTTATGACAACGCCATACATAATTATTTAAAAAATTATTTTAAGGCCCAACCAGAATCATCGGGATTCCCGCAAGAATTGAATTTATATTTTGAAAAAATCCAGGATTTAAGATACGGTGAAAATCCCCATCAGAAAGCGGCATTTTATAAAGAAAGAGGCAAGGGCCGCGGATTGATAAATCTAAAGCAGTTACAGGGTAAAGAACTGTCTTTTAATAATATCTTAGACTTAAATAGTGCTTACGAATTAGTGCGAGAATTTAGTAAGCCCGCAGCGGCGGTTGTAAAACACAACAATCCCTGTGGCGTGGCAGAAGATGAGGCTTTGGATAAGGCATATCTCGCAGCCTATAAATGCGACCCGCTTTCTGCATTTGGCGGTATAGTGGCATTGAATAGAAAGATTGACCTTAAAACCGCCAAAGTTATTGCGAAAAGCGGTTTTTTAGAGTGCATCATTGCCCCGGGTTTTGATAAAGGCGTAGAGGATTTATTTAAAGATAAAAAGAACTTGCGTTTATTGGAGCTCAATGAGTTAGGGCCGATAAACCCCGTTAGAAATACCAAAGCTATAATAGGTGAAGACAAGATTTCTAACGGGGTAAATGAACCTGAATTGAAACGTGTAAGCGGCGGGCTGTTACTTCAGGATAGAGATTTAGAGACGCTGGATGTAAATAATCTTAAAGTGGCCACCCAAAAGAAGCCGACCAAAAAAGAGTTAGAGAGCCTTATTTTTGGCTGGAAAGTGGCTAAGCATGTTAAATCCAATGCCATTGTTTTAACCCGCGGTACAAAGACTGTGGGCATTGGTGCAGGCCAGATGTCCAGAGTTGACTCCGTAAAGCTCGCCAAGATTAAAGCAGGAAACTTAAGCAAAAATTCTTATTTAGCCTCTGATGCATTTTTTCCAAAAGCCGATGCCGTTATAGAAGCAGCGAAAGCAGGCATAAAAGCTATAATCCAGCCTGGCGGCTCAATATCCGACGAAGAAGTAATCAAGGCTTGCGATAAATATAAAATCGCGATGGTCTTCACAGGAATCAGGCATTTTAAGCATTAATCCGTTAACCTGTTATCCAGTTAGCCCGTTATCCTGTTTAACAGGCAACTGGCAAACAGGCAAACAGGCAAACGGAAAGATGACCTACCCAGAAACCGTTCAATACTTAGAATCATTTATTGACTACGAAAAGATTCCTCTTTATCCCTACAAGGAATCTCTAAAATTAGAACGGATTAAAAATTTCCTGGCAGCAATAGATAATCCCCAGGATAGCTTAAAGTGCCTACACATTGCAGGCACAAAAGGCAAAGGCTCAACGTGTGTTTTTGTCGCCTATATATTAAGGCAGGCCGGCTATAGAGTCGGCTTATACACTTCTCCGCATTTATCTGACTTTAGGGAAAGAATTAGGATCTTAATGCCGCAGTCCACAGACTACAGCCTGCAGACCGCAAAAGATTTTGAAGGAATGATTTCCCATGCCGAATTAACAGGCATTGTAAAAGAATTAAGGCCGCTGATACAAAGTTACAATAAATATTCAGAATACGGCCCGCTTTCTTTCTTTGAGGTTTATACGTCTTTGGCCTTTCTTTATTTTAAAGAAAAAAAGGTTGACTTTGCAGTTTTAGAGACCGGGCTGGGCGGTAGACTGGATGCTACCAATGTAGTTAATCCTTTAATTGCAGCCATAACTCCCATAAGTTACGAGCACACGCAAAAACTAGGCTCAACCTTAAGAGAGATTGCTGGTGAGAAAGTAGGAATAATTAAAGTTCGCCAGTTAGCCAGTGAACCAGTGAGCCAGTTTGAAAATAATAACCGGCAAACCGGCAAACCGGCAAACCGGCAAACCTCCTTTGTAATTACCGCACCGCAAGAGAAAGGTGTTATTGAGGTTATTAGAGATAAATGTAAAGAAGTAGGTGCAAGGTTATACGAGGTAGGTAAGGATATAACTTACCAAAAGATAAAAAATGGATTTGAGTTAAAAGGAATTTTTGGTGAATATTCAGACTTAAAGATTAGGCTTCTGGGAGAGCATCAGTTAATAAATGCTGCAGTGGCTGTGGGGGTAATTGAAACATTAAGATTACATAATATAAACCCCGTTAGAAATACCGAAGCTATAATAGGTGAAGACAAGATTTCTAACGGGGTAAATGTGGATATCGATGCCATAAGAGGCGGTCTTTATAATACCGTCTGGCCAGGAAGGTGCGAGGTTGTATCTAGTAACCCTTTGATTGTGTTAGACGGTGCACAAAATATCGCCTCAATGAGGGCATTAAAAGAGGCAATTAAAGAAAACTTTAAATATAAGAGATTGATTCTTGTCTTAGGGATTTCTAGCGATAAAGATGTAGAGGGAATATGCAATGAAATTTATGATTTAGCAGACGAGATTGTTTTAACCAAGGCTGACAATCTTCGCGCTACAGAGCCTGAGTCTTTAGTTAAATATTTTAACGGCAAAGAAGTGCATATAACGGATAATGTCAAAGAAACAAAGGAGCTTGCTTACCATCTTGCTAAAAAAGAAGACTTAATCTTGGTTTGCGGTTCATTATTCGTAGTAGGTGAATTCAGAAATGTTAAGATACGATATTAATGATACTATCGCAGCAATTGCTACAGGTGTTGGAGAGTCGGGTATTGGTATTGTGCGCATAAGCGGGAAAGGTGCGTTAGTTATTGCGGATAGAATTTTTGTTTCTCGCGGCAAGAAAGAACCCTCGGCTTTTAAGACTTACACTACGCATTACGGATGGGTGACTACAGGACCAAAAATTATTGATGAAGTAATCTTAACTGTAATGCGTGCGCCTAAATCTTATACCAAAGAAGATATTGTAGAGATAAATTGCCACGGAGGCATTATAGCCTTGCGGGAAGTTTTAGATTCGGTTTTAGAAAATGGCTGCCGGCTGGCTGAACCTGGAGAATTTACCAAACGCGCATTCTTAAACGGAAGGATTGATTTAGCACAGGCTGAAGCAGTCTTAGATATCATTCGCGCCAAGACAGATTCTGCTTTAAAGCTCAGTGTTGAACAATTACGCGGCGCTTTATCTGATCAGATAAATAAGACTAGGAAGGTTCTATTAGATATACTTTCGCTGTTAGAGGCAAAGATAGATTTTCCTGAAGAAGAAATTAGCGGCATCAGTTTAAAAGAAATCTCACAACAATTAGACGCTATAAATGATGAACTAAAAGGTATTCTCGATACTTCAAGGCAAGGCAGAATATTTCGCGAGGGTATAAATGTAGTAATCTGCGGTAAACCCAATGTAGGGAAATCTTCGCTTTTAAATGCCCTTTTAAAACAGGAACGCTCTATTGTTACGCCGCTTGCCGGCACAACGCGAGATACGATTGAAGAAATTATCGATATAAAAGGTATCCCGATAAGGATTGTAGATACCGCCGGGATTATTGAACCGCGGGATTTAATAGAAAAGAAAGCGGTTCAGCGTTCAAAGAGACATATTAGTTTAGCGGATTTAGTAATTTTATTATTTGATGGCAGCAAAAGGCTTACTAAAGAGGATGAAGTCCTCATGAGAAAAATAAAAAGAAAAAATACCCTCGCCATTATAAATAAAATAGATTTAAAACAAAAGATCGAAGAAGATAAGATTCAGAGAAGATTTAGCCGGGTTATTAATATATCTGCAAAAAAACTTAAGAATATAGATTTACTTGAGACCACAATTGCAGATTTAGTCTATAACGGCAAGATTAGCCATACAGAGCCGATAATGGTCAGCAATCTTCGGCATATCGAGGCAATTAAAAAAACGCAAAAATTTATTGCCGAAGCCATTAATTCCTTGGATAATAAGTTATCATTAGAGTTTGTGGCCCAGGATATTAAGGACGCACTTGGGTATCTGGACGATATATTGGGCAGAAATTTTTGCGAAGATTTATTAGATAAGATATTTTCGGAATTCTGTATAGGCAAATGAACGGAGGTAGAATGGATAAGAAAAAAATCGAAAAAGCAGTTAGAGAGATATTACAGGCGATAGGCGAAGACCCGAAAAGAAAGGATATTTTAAATACCCCTGCGCGCGTGGCAGAAATGTATGAAGAGATATTCTCAGGGTTAAAACAGGACCCCCAAAAAGAGCTGGAAGTAGTTTTAGATCAGAAACATGCAGAGATAATCTTGTTAAAAGGGATACCGCTATATAGCATCTGCGAGCATCATCTGCTTCCTTTTCTGGGCAAGGCCCACATTGCTTATATCCCTAAAGGAGGCCGAGTCACAGGATTAAGCAAATTAGCCCGCGTGGTAGATATTTTATCAAAACGGCCACAGGTTCAGGAAAGGCTTACTACTCAAATTGCCGAGATTATAATGTCAAAACTTAAACCTCAAGGCTGTATGGTAGTTATTGAAGCAGAACACATGTGTATGTCCATGCGTGGCATTAAAAAACCCGGGACATTAACCGTTACTTCCGCGGTAAGAGGTATATTTAAAGAAAACGAAAAGACCCGTAGCGAAGCTTTAGCTTTGATTAAGTAAATGAGCACATAAATTATGGAGTCTTCTATTAAAAAGGCAGGCGACATAACTTATCAGTGCGAACTTATCCTTCCTTCTTGCTTTCATAAGAAAGCAGGGGGATTAATTCGCCCAAACAACTTACGTTCACTGGCTGTTGCGTAAGTTGTGGGCTCATTGAAAAGGGAGCATAGAATGAAAAAGATAATATTATTGGTTCTATTAGTAGTATTTTTATCGGGTTGCGCAACCTATAAATTTCAGCGCGGTAAAGAGCCTTACAATAAAGGTTATGTGGTCTCGCGAGATGATTATATAATTCCAGAATACACTATAGGTAAAGATAATAGTGTGCCAAGTATAGAATTAGCCAAAGAAAGATTTAAAAAGCGCAGGCAAACGGTTGAGTATTACTATGAGAAGATGGGTTACATTGAGAATAAACTTAAGACTACTTTTTGGGACCCCCCGGTTCTATTTTTAAAATTCATAGGCGGGGTATTTCGGCTCCCTTCCATTGCTATATCAGACTATAAATACGAACATAATCCCCAATATAGAGAAAAAATTATAAAGATACAACAGGAGCAGGATGCCTTGGAGGAAGCGCGTATTCAGAAACTCAAGGATACGTTAAATAGTTATATACAGAAAGAGTTAGCCAAAGAAAAGTCCTAATCAAAATGAATAATTTAATAGCAAAAATCAAATATAACTATTTATTATTTGTGCTTTTATGGATGGCAGCAATATTAATTTTTGCTTATGCCTGGGTTCCCGGAGGACTGGATGTAGATTCTTGTAATTATGCGGCGGTGGCGAAAGAAATCCTACGCACGAATAAATGGTTGAGATTATACGACCCGGTCTATCAGGGAGTCTTTTATTATCATTTTCCATTGTGTATCTGGATTACCGCGCTTTTTTTTAAGTTTGTCGGTATAACTACCTTTACGGCAAAATTATTTTCTATGCTTAGCAGTTTTTTATTGGCAGGGGTTATATTTTATTTTGGCAGATTACTTAAAAACCATTGGGTAGGTTTTTTCGGGGGAGTGAGTTTTCTTTTAACTAATCATATTGTGCGCCTTTCCCGGCAGTGCCGCATGGACCTGCCGGTGAGCTTATTTATCACTTTAGCAATACTCAGTTTTATTTTAGCCCAGAAGCGTACCCGTTTATATTACCTTTTCTTCGGTTTATTCACGTGTCTGGCAATATTTAGCAAGGATGTCTTTGGTCTTGCACCTTTGGCAATTGTTTTTGTGTACCTAGTTATGTGCCGGAGGATAAAAGAATTATTTCATCCGTTTTTTATCTTAGGATTATTATTCGCAATAGGCCCTGTTTTATTCTGGATTTGGCTTGACCATAAAACATTATTTGACCCCTGGTTTAACTGGAATTTCTTGCATCTCTTGAAATCCCCTGCTTTCAATGTTCCCTGGTATTATTATATATGGGCGATAACTACCAAATATTTTTATTTTTTGCCTTTTGCTATTTACGGAGGATACTTAGCAATTAAAGAGGCCCGCAATAATAAAAAGTATGAATTTTATCTGTTGATTATCTGGGCGCTTATCTTTCCTTTAGTCTTTTCCTTTGGCAGACAGAAATTGCACTATTTTATTCTGCCGGTGTATCCGGCTGCTTCATTATTGGTGGGTATGACGTGCGAGAAGATTTTTAAAGAACCAATGAAATTTAAGATAGCCACCAGTATCAAATATATTTTAATCATAGCCAGTATCGTTATGCTGTGCTTTCCTATTAATATCCGTAGTAAACGTTTTAGCGAGACTGTCCATATGGCACCAGCTATAGACC
This sequence comes from Candidatus Omnitrophota bacterium, assembly GCA_020063525.1. Taxonomy (GTDB): domain Bacteria; phylum Omnitrophota; class Gorgyraeia; order Gygaellales; family Profunditerraquicolaceae; genus UBA1562. The sequence continues at coordinate 166 of JAGUUJ010000101.1, read as the reverse complement.
AGATATTAAAGCAACTGCCCGAATACGAATTCATTGTGTATAACCAGGATGTAGCAGCTATTTTATTCTATTCGCAGGAATTATCCCGCGTCAAGTACATCAAAGATAAAGCATCATTAGAAGAGGCATTAACCGCACCTTACGCTAAAGTTCGGTTATGTTATAT
>JAGUUJ010000113.1 GCA_020063525.1 Candidatus Omnitrophota bacterium | reverse complement strand
AATACGCAATACCGGTTTATTATATTATTGCCACGGCAGAGGCCAGTTCCAATTTAGCGAGGTTTGACGGCGTGCAGTATGGTTTTAGAGCCGAACACCGAACACCGAACACCGAACACCGATTAATAGATATGTATAACCAAACGCGCGGTGAAGGGTTTGGCCAGGAGGCAAAGAGAAGAATTATTCTGGGGACATTCGTTTTATCGCACGGTTATTACGATGCATATTATCTAAGAGCCTTAAAAGTCAGAACGCTGATAAAACAGGATTTTGATAAAGTTTTTACGGAATTTGATTGCGTAGTTACGCCCACTTCTCCTACAGCCGCATTTAAAATAGGAGAGAAAGTAAAAGACCCTTTAAAGATGTACCTTTCGGATATATATACCATCTCAGTCAATTTAGCAGGAATTCCGGCAATATCCATCCCTTGCGGTTTTACTAAAAAGGGTCTGCCTGTGGGATTACAGATTCTGGTTAAGCCGTTTAATGAAGAGTTGTTATTCAAGGTTGCTTATACTTATGAGCAGAATACTACTTGGCATAAGATGAAACCCAAATTATAAAAGTTACTAACGGTTACTAATTGCAGGTAAAATGACAAGTTTGTTACTAATGGTTACTACCGGTTACAAAAAGGTAACGGTTAGTAACTAACAGGTTGTTTTTAAAAATTGCATTAGTAACTAATAGTAACTGATAGTAACCGATGAAATATGGATTACGAAACAGTTATAGGATTAGAGGTTCACGTTCACCTGAAAACCAAGACCAAGGCATTTTGCGGCTGTTCTACTGAATTTGGTCAGGAGCCAAATTCACAGGTCTGCCCCGTATGCCTGGGATTGCCCGGGTGCCTCCCGGTTTTAAATAAAGTTGCCTTTAACTACGCGATTAAGGTTGCCCTTTCTTTGAATTGCAAGGTGCAGGAATGTACTAAATTCGACCGTAAAAATTATTTTTATCCGGATTTGCCTAAGAATTACCAAATTTCTCAATACGATTTGCCTATATCCAGAGATGGTTTCCTGAATATAGACCTGGATGATAAAACTAAACGTATCGGCATAACGCGCGTCCATCTGGAAGAGGACGCGGGAAAGCTAATTCATCAGCAGGACTCAAGCCTCGTGGATTTTAACCGCGCAGGGATCCCTTTACTTGAAATAGTAAGCGAACCGGATATAAATTCGCCGCAAGAGGCCTACGAATACTTAACTAGTCTAAAAAGTATTATTGAATATCTGGATGTTTCTGATTGCGATATGGAGAAGGGGTCTTTACGTTGCGATGCCAATATTTCTATCAGAAAGAAAGGCAGCCGGGAGCTTGGCGTAAAGACAGAATTGAAGAATATGAATTCCTTTAAAGCAGTCAAAGAAGCATTAAGTTTTGAAGTAGAACGCCAAACAGAATTATTAAATAAAGGCAAACCTATTGTCCAGGAGACAAGATTATGGGATGTAAGAGAGCTAAAAACAGTCTCCATGCGCACTAAAGAAGAGGCGCAGGATTACCATTATTTTCCCGAGCCGGACCTCACCGCCTTTATAATAAATGAAGCTCAGATTGAAGAGCTCAAAAAAACTATTCCTGAATTGCCGCAAGGCAAGATGTTGCGTTTCATAAAAGATTATGGTTTATCCAAATACGATGCCAAGATTCTTGTTTTTTCCAAGGAAGACGCTGATTACGCAGAGGATTGCATAAAGGCGTATCCTAATAAAGATAAAAAACCCATTGTAAACTGGTTGATCGGCCCGTTACTTTCAGAAGCAAATACCCGTAATTCTGATTTGGCCGCTCTAGGAGTTCCTGCAAAAGATTTAGTTGAGTTAGTTAATTTTGTGGAGAATCAGCAGATTTCAAACCTTTCTGCAAAATCAGTTTTAACGGGGATGATTGATTCGAAAAAATCTCCGGCAACGATAATCCATGAGAAAAATCTAATTCAAATTTCTGATGAGTCCGTCCTTGAAAAAGGAATAGAAGAAATTATCAAGGAAAACCCCAAGTCTGTGGAAGCGTTTAAATCCGGCAAAGAAAATGCGGTAATGTTTTTAGTCGGCCAGGTTATGAAAAGAACAAAAGGTAAGGCCAATCCAAAAGTAGTCCAAGATATATTGAAGAGGGTGCTGGCGCGATGAATAAAGAGCGCCGCTTAGCACGCCACCCGAGATGTGAGGGCGGCCGGAAAAGGAGATAGTAAGATGCGTAGGAGAGTTGCTGCAGTCTTAATTTTAGTATTGCTCGTTTTCGGGATTTATTCCTTTGTTTCCTCAGCCACAGAAAAAAAGAAGAAAGATGAATTATACCGGCAGGTGGAGCTATTCTCGGATACACTTGCAATTATACAGAGTGAATATGTCGATGAAGTCCAACCCCGTAATTTAATTTACGGAGCGCTAAAGGGCATGTTATCTTCTCTGGATCCCCATAGCCAATTCCTGGATCCGGATGCTTATAACGAATTAAAGGTAGACACAGAAGGGAAATTCGGCGGCTTAGGCATAGAGATTACCGTCAAGGATGGCTTGTTGACCATAGTGACTCCAATAGAAGGCACGCCTGCCTGGAAAGCAGGTTTAAAGACCAATGACAGGATTGTGAAGATTAACAATGAATTAACCCGCGATATGACGATTACAGATGCGGTAAAGAGACTAAGAGGTAAGCCGGGTGAGGCAGTAAGTATTACTATTTTAAGGGAATCAGAAAAAAAGCTCTTAGAATTCAGGCTCGTGCGCGATATTATAAAAATAAACAATATAAAAGAAGCCAAAATTCTGGAAGATAGCATTGGTTATATACGCGTGGTTGAATTCAGGGAAAACACAGCTAAAGATATGGATACGGCGTTAGAGAATTTAAAAAAACAAGGTATGAATGCGCTTATACTGGATTTGCGTAATAACCCCGGAGGATTGCTTGATGCCGCGGTAAAAGCCACGGGAAAATTTATTGATAAAGACAAGCTTATCGTCTATACAAAAGGCCGGCGCCCTACTCAAAATATGGAATTTATTTCTTTAGGCGGCCACCCCATTATTGATGTACCGATGGTTGTGTTAATAAACGAAGGTTCTGCCTCGGGAAGCGAAATTATGGCCGGGGCCCTCCAGGACCATAAACGCGCCATAATACTAGGCACAAAGTCATTTGGTAAAGGTTCGGTGCAAACGGTTATACCGTTAAGTGACGCCTCGGCATTGAGGCTTACCACGAGTAAATATTTTACTCCTTCGGGCAGAGAGATACACGGCAAAGGTATCGTGCCGGATATTGCCGTGGAGGAAGGCAGGATAGAACTTGCAGCGGCCCTAGAGCCCAAGACGCAAAAACCGGAAGAGGTATTTGAACAAATTGAAAAGAAAGAAAAACCCGAGAAGGAAGAAGAGGCAAAAGAATATAGCGCTGATAATCAGCTTATGCGGGCAGTGGATATTTTAAAGGCAATTAGGATATATAAAAATAAATAAATTATTTGGTTACGTAGTTCGGTTAAGGTAACGATGCCCGTTTCGTAGTTGGGGTAAGGTAACGTTTTAGACGAAAGACACCGAATAACGATACGGGCTTCGTAACCGTAACCTTAGCTGATTGACGCAATGAAACGATATAAAGTATACATTTTAATTTTGGCAGTCGTTTTAGTTTTGGGGACCGCGTTGATTATTAAATTGAAACCGCCGGCCCCTGTGGTTAAAGGGAAGATTGCTATTGTCATTGACGACTGGGGTTATAATCTGGATAATTTATATCTGCTGGATGAGATAAAATATCCTTTCACCGCTTCTGTGTTACCCAGGCTTGATTATTCAAAGGCGGTTGCGGCAGAGCTCCATAGACGCGGAGTTCAAATAATCTTACATTTGCCTATGGAGCCGCATGAGAAATATAGATTAGAGAAAAATACTATTCTGGCCTCTATGGGTGAACAGGCTATATTAAATATCATTACGCAAGATTTAGCCGATATTCATTATGCCTCAGGCGTGTCCAACCATATGGGTTCAAAGTCCACAGAGGATTTAAGGACAATGAGTATTGTATTTAATGAGTTAAAAAAAAGAAATCTTTTTTTTCTGGATAGCCTCGTATCTCCTAGAACCATTTGTTCTAATTTGGCGGCTAAATTGCAAGTAGGTTTTGCGAGAAGAGACGTTTTTCTGGATAATAGAGAAGAACCAGAATACATAAAGGGCCAAATTTATAAATTAAAGAGAAAGGCGCAGATGTTCGGTCACGCTATAGGAATTGGCCATGACCGGAAAATTACTTTGGAAGCCTTGAAAGAAACAATGCCGCAGTTACAAAGAGAAGGGTATAAATTCGTCTTTGTCTCGGAATTAGTTAAATAAAATCGTCAACCGAAAGACGAAACGGGCATCGTAACCCTAACCGAATAACGTAAATATGTATGTATTAGGGATTGAGACCTCCTGCGATGAAACAGCTGCTTCAATAGTAAAGGATGGTGAGGCGGTTCTTTCTAATGTAGTCAGTTCAAGCCTTAAGGAACATAAGAAATACGGGGGAGTTGTGCCTGAGATAGCTTCCCGGATGCATCTGGAGAGCATTACCGGGGTTGTGGATTGCTCCATAAAAGAAGCAAAGATTAAATTAGAAAATATAAATCTGGTGAGCGTGACTTGCGGTCCGGGGCTTGCCGGTTCTTTATTGGTAGGTATATCTTTTGCTAAATCACTTAGCCTTGGCTTGGGTGTTTCTTTATTGGGAGTCAATCACCTCCACAGCCATATTTATGCAAATTTTTTAAATGGTGAGTATCTCTCGTTGCCTTTTGTGGCTCTAGTAGTTTCCGGAGGGCATACGACTTTATTTTATGTAAAAGATTTTGATAAAATAGATGTTTTAGGCGCAACTTGCGATGATGCCTGCGGCGAGGCATTTGACAAGGTGGCTAAAATCTTAAGGCTGGGTTATCCCGGCGGGCCATTGATTGAGCGTTTGGCTAAATCCGGAAATCCCAAGATGCAATTCAGCTGTTCTAATACAAAAGAGCCGCTGGATTTTAGTTTTAGCGGCATAAAGACCGCAGTGTTGTATTTGGTGCACAGTAAACGGTTAACGGTAAACGAAAAGAAGGATATTGCTGCTTCGTTTCAGGAAGCAGTTATAGATACTTTAATTAAAAAATCTTTATTAGCCTGTAAGTTAAAAAAGACAAAACGGCTTGTTATAGGCGGCGGCGTGGCAGCAAACAATAGATTAAGGGAAAGATTTTATAGCGAAGCAGAAAAAAGGGGCCTGAATATCTATTTTCCTTCTCGGGAACTTTGTATGGATAATGCGGCGATGGTGGCAGGCCTGGGATACCAACTATTTAATAAAGGGTATAAATCAGGTTTGGATTTGAATATAGACCTGAATTAAAGGAGGGCCGGAGAGATGCTTAATGATTTAGAGATTTTTATACGCTTGTTTTTATCGCTAATCTTAAGCGGTCTTATTGGATTAGAACGCCAGATGCACCGCCGCACAGCGGGGCTGCGCACGCATATTTTAGTAAGCCTGGGTTCCTGCCTTATCATGTTGACATCATTATACATTTTTGCTATATATAAAAATGAAGTTCCTTTAGACCCCGCGCGCATTGCCGCGGGTGTAATCACCGGTATAGGATTTTTAGGGGCAGGCGCAATTATCCGCGATAGAGAAGGCGTAAAAGGCCTGACTACCGCTGCCAGCCTCTGGGTGGTTGCGGGCATTGGCCTGGCGACCGGCTGCGGTTTTTATAAAGCAGCTCTTTTTACTACTGTTTTAGCTTTGATCACTCTTTTCTTTTTAAGGTATGTCGAGAGAATAATGCTTGGCAAGGAAGAGCAAGAAAAGTAATAAGAAGGGAGGTGCGGCAATGGCGTTTAAAAAGAAAATAGAAGAAAAAATTCTCGATGTAGATGTGGCGATGCAGGGGAACCTGATTTTTAAAGACGCGGTGAATCTGCGCATCAACGGTAGATTCGAAGGAAATCTACAGACCAAGGGTAACTTAACAATCGCATCAACAGCCATAGTTTCCGCAGATATTACGGGAGATAATGTTATTATTGACGGCAGAGTTAAAGGAAAAATAGTGGCTAAGGAGAGATTAACTCTTTTACCCGCGGCAGTTGTGGAAGGCGAGATATATCCCGCTAAATTAAATGTTGCGGAAGGCGCTGTATTAGAAGGCAGGTGTTGTATGCTCCATGATTTTATGAGTGCTGAAGAACTGGCGCATTATTTAGAGGTAGACTTAAATTCTATTCTGGAATGGGCAAGTTCCGGTAAAATGCCGGGATTAAAAGAGGGAAACAGCTGGAAGTTTGAAAGAAAGACTATTGATTCGTGGGTTGCTTCGGGTAAGGTCGGAAAATGACCAGTGTTCGGTGCTTGGTTCTCGGTGCTCGGCCGAGAACCGAAAACCGATAATCGAGAACCGGAAAATGGCAGAAAAACTTTTAACCGTAAGGGATGTTTCTTTAATTTTGGGTATCTCTGAAAAAGAGGTAATGGATTTGGTGGAGAATAAGCAGTTAGCTGCTTATAAGGTTGGCGGAGTATATTTAAGATTTAAAGAGGAACAAATAGCGCAGTTCCGGAAGTCATTTAAACCAGCTTCAAATAAAAATAGAACTATTCTCTCGCATAAGTATACATTAAAAGACAAAATCAGCGATTTCTTCTATTTTAATGACTTTTATATATTATCTGTCCTGATTATATTGCTGATTCTGGTTATTATATTCCAGGAATATTAATTCGGCCTGCAATCATTCATATAAAACCTTTATAAATATATGGAGTATAAAGAAGATTTTTGTAATCTGGGGTTTGCCAACATTGATATAGATAGGAAAGTGCGTCGAGGTTATTCAGAAGTAATATACTCCCCCGGCAAAAGCAAAGTTCAACTTAAAAGAATCGCCCGGGAGTTAATTAGAAATAAACAGGACTTATTATTTACAAGATTAGACAGAGATAATTTTAATTATCTTAAGAAGTCATTTTCTAAATTAAAATATAATGCATTGGCTAAAATAGGATATCTCGTAAAAAAAAGTAGAGTTCGTAAAACAAGCTTAGTGGCAGTTATTTCGGCAGGCACCTCGGATATACCGGTGGCTGAAGAGGCAGTGGTAACTTTAGAGCTGATGGGTAACCGCGTGGTTAAGTTATATGATGTAGGCGTTGCCGGCGTGCACCGGCTGATGAATAATATAGATGTGATAAAAAAGGCAAAGGTAATTGTTGTAGTCGCAGGTATGGAGGGCGCATTAGCCAGTATTGTCAGCGGCCTGGTTAGTTGCCCGGTTATTGCTGTGCCTACAAGCTGCGGCTATGGTGCAAATTTTGGCGGTTTGTCAGCATTATTGACGATGCTCAACTGTTGTTCTGCGGGTGTAGCGGTGGTAAACATCGATAATGGTTTCGGAGCAGGGTATTTCGCCAGCCTTATTAATAGGTGATAGGTTTTAGGTTTTAGGTTATAGGTTTATGGGTAATAATAGAATTATGTTAAACGAGGCGGTAAAGTTTCATGGACATCTAGGGCCGTATCTTGTCTTGGGGATTTTAGCCGGGGAACTAGCGATTAAAAAACTTGGATGTAAGAAACATTTTGGTCTGATGGTAAAGGTTCGGGGTGCTACTAAAAAGCCCAAATCCTGTCTTGTCGATGGGCTACAGCTATCCACTGGTGCAACCTATGGAAAAGGCAATATCCACAAACTCGATGGCCGTAAAATAAAAATAGAATTTTGTAATTCCAATAACAATAAAAAATTTATTTTGAGATTCAGAGAGAGTTTAATACAAAGATTAGAGGAGACGAAGACACACAGAGATTCGGAATTATTGGCAAAGAGATTATATAAGACAGATTCTCATAAACTTTTTAACCTAACACCTAACACCTAACACCTATAACCTAAATATGACACTTTCCGGATTAGACATCTATAAATTACTACCCAAGACTAATTGCCGCGAGTGCGGATTTGTGACGTGCCTGGCTTTTGCCATGCAGTTGGCTAAAAAAGCTGTAAGCATTGATAAATGCCCATATCTGAGCGAAGAGGCAAAGCGCGTGCTGGAAGCCTCAAGCCAACCGCCTATAAAATTAGTTACTATAGGCGAAGGCAATAATAAATTAGAGGTGGGTAATGAGAATGTGCTCTTCCGCCACGAAGAGAAATTTTATCATCCCGCGGGCTTAGGGTTTATTATTGACGATAGTTTATCGTCTGAAGTAATAAAGCAGAGATTAGAGAAAATCAATCAATTAAAATTTGAACGCGTGGGCCAAGAGTTGAATGTCAATCTTGTAGCTGTAAAAGAGAATAGCGATAAAAAGAAATTTATTGAAGCGACTCAGGCAGTTCTGAATAATACGCCTCTTGCCCTTGTATTGATGAGCGATGACCCGGAAGCGTTAAAAGAGGCATTAAAAATCTCTGCCGAGAGGGAACCTTTAATTTACCGTGCTACTACAGATAACGCAGGGCAGTTTTCTAAATTAGCTCAAGAGTTTAAAGTGCCTGTTGTGGCTTCATCTTCGGATTTAGAAACACTTTCCAGCCTTACCAAGGAATTAAATAATCAGGGAGTAAATGATATTATCTTAGATACAGGAGTAAAACCGATTAAAGATAAAATCTGGGATTTAACCCAGATTAGAAGACAGGCGCTTAAAAAATCTAATCGCAGTCTTGGGTATCCGACTTTAGTAATAATAGGTGCCAAGGACCCTTATGAAGAGGCAATGACGGCTGCGACTTATATTTCTAAATATGCCAGCATTGTTTTAATGCGGGGGGTAGAGGCATGGCAGGTTTTGCCGCTTTTAACCTTAAGGCAGAATATCTACACTGATCCGCAAAAGCCTTTGCAGATAGAGCCGAAGCTCTATTCTGTAGGTACTGTCAGCAATAAATCACCCGTATTAGTTACCACTAATTTTTCGCTTACCTATTATACGGTATTAGGAGAAGTGGAGGCAAGTAAAGTGCCGTCTTATATTGTAAGCGTAGATACCGAAGGTATGTCAGTATTAACTGCTTGGGCAGCAGAAAAGTTTACGCCTGAAAAGATTACTGAATCAATAAATAAATTTGCGGTAAAAGATACGGTTTCGCATACGCGCCTGATTATCCCTGGCTATGTAGCGGTAATGAGCGGAGATTTGGAAGAGAAATCTGGTTGGCAGGTAATGGTGGGGCCAAAAGAGGCAGCCGGCATACCATCGTTCTTAAAAAATCTTTAGGGACGTCTTTGCTTTGAATCGGGGACAGGCTTTGCTTTAGTAGCAAAGACGTCCCTACTTAGGGGAAATGGAAAAGTTCAAGATTACATTTTATCCGGATAATAAGACTATAGAAGTAGAGAAGGGCAAGAATATCCTTTCTGCAGCTATTTCTGCGGGGGTTTATATCAATTCCAGCTGCGGCGGCGATGGTGTTTGCGGCCGGTGTAAGGTAATTCTAAAAAAAGGGCAAGTTATTACTCAACCCACAGGCAGGATAAGCCTGGATGAGAGAAAAAAAGGATTTTATCTTGCCTGCTTAACTACTATACAAAGTGACTTAGATGTAGAGGTTCCTTCTGAGTCAAGGTTAGATTTAGAAAAATTAAGTCCAGAGGAGATAGATTTAAGGCTAAAAGGGCTTTATTCAGAATCAGAGGAAGTAGAACCGCCGGAATCCATTTTAGGCGAGGAGATTTTTGTGCACTCGCCATTGGCTACAAAACTTTATTTAGAATTACCGCCTCCGGATTTGGAAGATAAAATTAGCGATTTAGAAAGGTTATATCGTCAGATACGCCGGATTCAGGATATACCGATTATGCAGACAGGCTTGAGCAATATCAGACGCTTAGGAGAATTGTTACGGGCTTCGGATTGGAAGATTACTCTTACTCTAGGTAAAAGAAATGGGACAACAGAGCTCGTCCTTATTGAACCGGGTAACACTTCCCATAAAAATTTTGGTTTAGCATTTGATATCGGCACTACCACTATCTCAGGACAATTGGTAGATTTAAATACCAAGAAGGTCTTAGGCACAAAGGCAACCTATAATAAACAGGCAAGTTTTGGCAGTGATATTATCACCCGCATTATTTACGCGCAGGAACAGGACGGCCTGGAGAAATTGCATCATGCAGTCATTGATGGTATGAATCAAATGATTCAGGAATTAATACACGAGCATAACATTGACCTTAATGATGTGAATTGTATTTTATGTGCGGGCAATACTACTATGGTTCATCTGTTACTACGCGTTGACCCTACATATATCAGGAGGCAACCGTATGTGCCTGTGGCAAATTTTGTTCCTACTATCCGGGCTTCCGAGGCAGGTATAAAGATAAATCCGCGCGGCCTTTTATCCTGTGTTCCGGGAATATCCAGCTATGTGGGCGGGGATGTTACTGCAGGTGTTCTTTCCTGCGGCCTGGACAGCACAGAAGATTTAAGTATCCTGATTGATATCGGGACAAACGGAGAGATAGTCTTGGGTAACCGGGATTTTCTGATTTCTGCTTCTGCTTCTGCAGGCCCTGCGTTTGAAGGTTCAGGCGTAAGTTGCGGTATGCGTTCAAGCCGCGGCGCAATCCAGAAAGTAAAGATTACGCCAGGCGATTTTCAGGTTACCTATAACACTATCGGCACTTCGACTGCGCTCAGTGCCGATGGTGAGCGTAGTCGAACCATCGGCGAAGCCAAGCCGCATGGCATATGCGGCTCAGGATATATTGATATAATTGCCCAGGTGCTGCGTGCAGGGCTGTTAGATAAGAACGGTAAGATAAAGATGCTCAAGCATAGACGTATTCGCGATGGCGAATACGGCCGGGAGTTTGTATTAGCATTTAAAGAAGAAACAGATTCCACTTCTGATATTGTGATTACCGAAGTGGATATCGAGAATATTAAGCGGGCAAAGGCAGCAATTTATTCTGCCACAGCTGCGTTAGTAAAATATATGGCTTTGGATTTCTCTAAGATAAAGAAGATTTTTATTGCCGGCGGATTTGGCACTTGTATTGATACGGATAATGCCATAAGCATAGGGTTGCTGCCGGATTTAGACAGGTCTAAGTTTATTTTTGTGGGCAATAGTTCTTTAGCAGGTGCCCGCGCCATACTCTTGTCGTATGAGGCAATGAAGCAGGCAAATGAGATTGCCAAAAAGATTACTTATTTTGAGTTATCTGTTGAGCCGGGGTATATGGATGAATATATGGCAGCCTTGTTTTTCCCGCATACGGATCTGTCTAAATTTCCCAGCACAAAGGAGGGACGTCTTTGAATCCAAAGCAAAGGGTGTCCCCAAAATACAAAATCTTACTAAAGAGGGACACCCTTCCGATTGGATTAAGAAACGGCTTCCGATTGGCTCGGTGCCTGTCCCTAATATACTGTCCCTAATATAGAAAGATGGGATATACAATTGCAGTTGCAGGTAAAGGCGGCACAGGCAAAACCACTATTGCCGCACTCATCGTGAGGTTACTTAAAGAAAAAAAAGTCGGGTCAATATTGGCTGTAGATGCTGACCCGAATAATAATTTAGCCGAGACCTTGGGTTTAGAAGTAAAGGAAACCATAGGTTCAATATTAGATGAGGTAAGCCTGCATCCGGAAAAGATTCCCTCTGGTATGTCCAAGGATAGATTTATTGAGTATCAGGTTCAGACTTCCATAACCGAAGGGGATGGCTTTGATGTGTTGGCAATGGGCAGGCCCGAAGGCCCTGGCTGTTACTGTTATGTGAATAATCTTTTAAGGAATATAACGGGTAAGCTTATTAAAGATTATGACTATATTGTGATTGATAATGAAGCAGGCTTCGAGCATCTTTCACGCCGCACAACCCGCGCTTGCGATGCATTGGTAGTGGTTTCGGACGCAACGCCGGTAGGGCTAAAGGCAGCGGGAAGGATTAGCGATTTAGTCAAAGAATTGAATATAAAGTCCAAAAAGAACCTTTTGCTCATAAATTATTCTGGAGAAATTATAGAAAAAGAAAGGCTCAAAAAATTAGGGTTGGATTATATAGGAAACATACCTAAAGACCCTCGGATAAGCGAAATCAGTTTAAACGGCAGTTCGCTTATGGCACTTAAGGATGATGCGGTAAGTCTGAGTTCATTACGTGCATTAGGAGATTATATATGGCGGGAGAATTAATGTTAGAAAAATGGTCAGGTGCAGTATCAGTAATAAATATCGGCTCTACTAAAGAGGAAGGAGGGACGCGCTCCAGGGTTATTCAGGTAGGGGGTGAGGCAGCATTACCCTTTTTATTTCAGGAAGGCGTTATACCCCATAAGCCGGTAATTGCCTTTGAGATTTGGGACACTGCTCCTGCTGACTGGCCGCAAGAATTGACTAAATCTTACGCCGGTGTCCTTGCTAATCCATTTGTGTGGGCGCAGATGTGCGTTAAAGAATATAAGGCAGAATTGCTTTGTATAAAATTGCAGGGAGCGCATCCGGATTTCACAGATAAGTCACCTGATGAGGAAGCAAAATTTATCAGCCAGTTATTAAAAAAAGTAGATGTGCCTTTGATTATTTTAGGATGCGGTGATGATACAAAAGATAATTTGGTATTGCCTGCCTGTTGCGAAGCTGCCAAAGGAGAGCGGTGCCTCGTAGGCAGCGCGGTGCAGGATAATTATAAAACCTTAACTGCGGCAGTCTTAGCTGACGGGCATAATATTATTGCCGAGTCGCCCATCGATATAAATATTGCCAAGCAATTAAATATTCTGATTTCTGATATGGGCCTGCCTTTAGAGCGTATTGTAATAAACCCTACAATAGGTGCATTAGGTTATGGCCTGGAATACGCCTATTCCATTATGGAACGCGCCAGGCTCGCTGCTTTAGCCGGTGATAAAACTGTGGCTTCGCCCTTTATCTGTTTGGTAGGACAGGAATCTTGGCGGGCTAAAGAGGCAAAGGCACTGATGAATGAATTTCCTACTTGGGGACCAGAATCAGAACGGGGAGCCATCTGGGAAGCAGTAACTGCCACTGCTCTTATTCAGGCCGGAGCAGATATTTTGGTGATGCGGCATCCCAGGGCGATAGAAAAGGTAAATAAGTATATAGAAGAATTAATGAAATAATTCAGGGACGTCTTTGAATCCAATCGGAAGCCGTTTCTTAATCCAATCGGAAGGGTGTCCCCTAATAAAGACTTATAAAAGGGACACCCTTAGCTTTAGAATCAAAAACGCCTTTGCTTTGAGTCAGGGACAGGCTTTGCTTTCGTAACAAAGACGTCCCTAAGGAGAGAAGATGTTTATAATCGGTGAGCTAATCAATGGGATGTACAAAGATATTGGTCAGGCAATAAAAGAAAAAAACAAAGCCATTATACAGAAATGCGCTCTTGACCAGATTAAAGCTGGCGCAGATGCTCTGGATGTGAATTGTGGGCCAGCTTCGCGGCAGCCCGTATCTGATATCCAGTGGTTAGTTCAGGCTATACAAGAGGTAACGGATAAACCTTTAGCTTTAGACTCAAGCAAGCCGCAAGTTATTGAATCAGGGTTGCAAGTCATTAAAAACAAGGCAATTATAAATTCCACCACTGCTGATCCTGAAAAGTTGGGTGTATTAGTGCCTTTGGCCAAAATTTATAATGCCAAGCTCATCGGTTTGACTATAAGCACAAAAGGCATCCCGCAAAACAAGGACCAGAGACTGGAATTAGCAGTAACCATTGTTGCCAGTTGCAGTGAGCAGGGGTTTCCTGTTGAAGACCTTTATCTTGACCCGATAGTTCTGCCGGTTAACGTGGCCCAGGCACAGATGAAGGATATTTTGGAGACTATATATGAATTTAAGGTTATCTCCGAACCTTCTCCTAAAAGTATAGTGGGCTTAAGCAATGTTTCGCAGGGCACTTGCGTGCGTAGTTTAGTTAACCGCACATTCCTGACTATGGCAATTGTCTCCGGCCTGGATGCAGCAATATTAGACCCTACAGATAAAGATTTGCTGGACGCAGCAATTACCGCAGAATTAATCTTGAATAAACAGATATATTGTGATTCTTATTTAGAGGCATACAGAAGGAAATGACGGCGAGAAAATTACTTAGGCATATTTTTAGATTTCGCGGCTTCAAAGAGAGCCTAAAACTGGCGATAAAAGGCATTGGTTATCTTTTTTTATACCATCGCAATATGCGCATAATCTTTATGTTGGGTATCGCCGCGCTCCTTTTAGGGATTTATTTAGAGCTCAGGGGCATTGAATTGGCGGCGGTATGTATCACGATAACCCTTGTATTTATGGCAGAGATTTTCAATACTGCAATCGAAATGATGATGGATATGATGACCGATAAATACCATACTTTAATAAAGTTAATTAAAGATATTGCTGCAGCTGTGGTCTTGCTTACATCATTGAATGCTATTGCGGTAGGGTATATCATTTTTATAAGAAGAATATTCGTGCGTTAAGAAGGTTTGGAATAAGAAACTAGCCTTTAGATAACGAAAAATATCTTAGGATGAAATAAGGGAGGTAACCTTATAATGAACAAAAAGAAAATATTGCTCGTTGAGGATGAGAAGGTTTTGATTGAAACTGTAACCCTCCGACTGGAGACTAATGGCTATGAGGTCATTTCTGCCTACGATGGTTTTGAAGGTTTAGAGAAGGCAAAAAAAGAAAAGCCAGATCTAATTATACTGGATTTGATGCTTCCTAAGATGGACGGATATAAAGTCTGTGGGTTACTTAAGGCTGATACAAGGTATAATAAGATTCCCATAATTATGTTTACTGCTCGTGCGCAGGAATCAGACAAAAAGATGGGCCAAGATATGGGTGCAGATGCATATATCACTAAACCTTTTGAGCCCCAACTGCTGTTAGAAAAGATTCGTCAGTTACTTAAAGAGCAAGAAAATTGAAAATGAAAGACAAAACAAAGATTAATCTAGATAAAGTAAAAGAGTTAAAAAATAAACATACGGGGTTAGAAAATAAGTATAAGCTCGTTTCTGAGCTTATGGACAGTATACCTGATGTTATCTATTTCAAAGATACCCAGGGAAGATTAATTATGGTAAATCAGGCTCATGCAAAGGGTTTAGGCCTTAAGCCTGAAGGAGTAGTTGGGAAAACAGATTTTGATATCTTTCCGAAAGAACGCGCTGAAAAGATGGCTAAGGATGATATGTATGTTATAACTACCGGTAAACCCATGATCGATAAAATTGAAAGGGCAACCCGAGCAGATGGTATTGATAATTATGTCTCGACAACCAAAATACCCAGATACGATAACAAAGGAAGGGTTATTGGCCTTATTGGCATTACCAGAGATATTACCCACCGTATACAATTTGAACACTTGAGAGAAGAGAAGGCGCTGATTTCCAAAAAATTAGAAGTATTGGAAGAGTTAAATAAAATGAAGTCAGAATTTGTCTCTGTTGTTTCTCATGAGATGAGAACCCCCCTGGCAATTATTAAAGATATAATTATGTTGCTTATCGATGGGATTGTAGGTCCGATTAAGGAAAAACAGAAAGAACTGCTTATGAAAGCAAAAGATAATATAGCGCGCCTGAACCATATAATAGAGGAACTGCTTGATATCTCTAGAATCGAAAGCGGCAAAATTAAAATGCATTACTCCCTAATTAATCTTAATGATTTATTGATGGATTCTTCTGCGTTCTTCAAAAAATTGGCAGAGGAAAAGGGCATAGATTTAGGGTATAATTTGCCCCGGTCGCAAATAAATATATTTATAGACGCAGAAAGAATAAACCAGGTTATCGCAAACTTAATTAATAATGCTATAAAATTTACCGAACAAAACGGAAAGATTAACGTTGAAGTAAAAATTTTTGAGACTAAGGTTAGGGTAGGAATTATAGATACGGGCATCGGAATAACCAAACAGGATTTACCTAAGATTTTTAATAAGTTTGTCCAGCTTTCCACCAGATCTCAAGCAGAAAGAAAGGGTATCGGTCTGGGGCTATCGATTGCAAAAGAATTGGTAGAAAAAAACGGTGGAGAAATTTGGGTTGAATCTGAATTAGGTGTAGGCAGTAAATTTTATTTTACACTACACCGATTTTATACAGATAAAGTATTGAGTAAGGATATCAGGGATGAGATTAATAATTTATTAGAAAAAAACATACCCGTTTATTTGATTAATTTACTGGTTATTAATTATACAGAATTCAAGAAAAGATTGAATATTGAGCCCAGAGAGTTATTTGAGGATTTAAGAGCAGTTATTGAGGAAACATTTAAGAGGTTTTGTTATGCCGGCAGGAAAGAACTTCAAATAATCTTGCAGGATTATAAAGAAGGAGAACTCGGCATTCTTTTTTCTAAAGCAAAAGAAGAAGAGTCCGCTAAATTCTGCAATTTGGTTAAGGATAGAATAAAGAAGTATTTTACAAAAAACAGACTAGAAAATGTTTTTATAAATTTAGGGGTATTGTCATATCCTTCTAAATTTCATGCCATTATTACTCAACAGATTCTTGCTAATGTCAGCATTAAGAAAATTTGTATTGGTTCAGAGATAAGACGTTTCCCCAGAATTCCTTACAGGATAGATATCGAAGTTTTGATTCCAGAAAATAAAGTAGAATCCTGCCGGACTGTGGATATATCTGAAGGAGGAGTTTGTTTTGAAAACGGATGCAGGCTCAAGACAGATGCCCAGATACAGACCAAGTTGAAATTTCCTAAAGAAAAGGAGCCTGTCTCTATTAGGGCGCGTGTAGCATGGATAAAAAATATAAATATAGAAGAATTGCCCAAAGGAAGTGCTAAATATAGGTTAGGTTTAGAATTTATAAACTTAAAAAATAGAGATAAAAAAATTATCTCCAAATTTATTAAATCGATTTCTCATCAAAATTCGATAAATTCATAGTAAGGAGGAAATAGTGGCTAGGGCAGATAAGAAGTCCCTTGGTGAAAGTTTAGTTAAAGAAGGAATTATTACACCTGAACAGCTGAAGCAGGCACAGGAAGAAGAGAAACGCTTGGGCTTACGTTTGCGCAAGGTTCTGGTGAAGTTGGGCTATATTTGCGAAGAAGATTTGGTAGAGTTTTTAAGTAGTAAATTGGGACTGCCCCGTATTGAACTGAATAACTTTTTGATTGACCCCAAAATTATTGAACTGGTTCCTGAAGAATTAGCCAGAAAATATGAGCTTATACCAATACTAAAAATAGGCGATCGTCTTACCTGTTCCATAGTTGACCCTTGGAATATATTTGCCTTGGATGAGCTAGGAGCAAGAACAAATTTAATTATTGAACCTGTTATAGCCACAGAGGCACAGATAAAAAAAGCCCTGGATCAATATTATGGAACAAAAGGGACTATGGAAGAAGTTATAAAATCTATTGATGAAGCAAAGCTGGGTATAAAAGAGACAGGAGAATTAGACCTTAAGAAATTAGAAGAAATTACTGAAGAGCCTGTGGTGATAAAATTAGTAAATCTCATCATTATGAAGGCAGTGAAAGAAAGGGTGAGCGATATACATATAGAACCTGAAGAAGATATGCTTAGGACCAGATTTAGGATTGACGGCATGTTACACGAAGAGACCTCTATGCCTACGCACCTTCAATCTGCTATTATCTCTCGAATCAAAATAATGGCAAATCTGGACATTGCAGAAAGAAGAAAACCTCAGGATGGAAGATTTACTATCAAAATGGAAGGCAGAGACATTGATGTGCGTGTATCCTGCGTGCCCACAATATATGGCGAAAACATTGTATTACGTCTTTTGGATGTATCCAATGCTCTTTTGGGGCTTAACCAATTGGGATTTTCTAGAGAGGTCCTAGAGAAATATCAAAGACTTATTTTGCGTCCACATGGAATAATTTTAGTTACTGGTCCTACGGGATGCGGAAAAACTACTACGCTTTACGCATCATTAGACAAGATAAATACGCCTGAGAAAAATATCATTACCATTGAAGACCCTGTGGAATATAAACTCCGGGGTATCAGGCAAATTCAGGTAAATCCTAAAGTAGATTTAACCTTCGCCAATGGTTTACGTTCAATCTTAAGGCAAGATCCTAATGTAGTAATGGTGGGAGAAATAAGGGATTTGGAAACCGCTGAGATTGCCATCCAAGCTGCCCTAACCGGACACCTTGTTTTCTCAACGCTTCACACCAATGATGCAGCCACAGCAGTAACAAGACTGATTGATATGGGGATGGAGTCATTTTTGCTTTCCTCTTCTGTTATTGGCGTTTTAGCTCAGAGACTGGTAAGAACAATTTGCCAAGACTGTAAAGAGGAATACGCTCCAACACAAGAAGAATTGAGGGATATTGGATTATTAAAGGATAGAACAGGAATAAAATTTTGTAGGGGAAAGGGTTGTTCTAATTGTATGAATACTGGTTATAAGGGAAGAATTGGCATATTTGAATTGATGATTCCTAATGAAAGTATTTGCAATTTAATTATAAGTAAAGCGCCTACAGAGGAAATCAGAAAAAAAGCAATAGCTTCGGGTATGGTGAGTCTGAAGGAAGATGGGATCCAGAAGATTAAGAAAGGTTTAACTTCAGTTGAGGAAGTTCTGCGCATGACCCAGGAGGAATAATGCCCACGTATATATACAAAGCACGGGACGCCACAGGCAAGCCAG
Source organism: Candidatus Omnitrophota bacterium (assembly GCA_020063525.1). Classification (GTDB taxonomy): domain Bacteria; phylum Omnitrophota; class Gorgyraeia; order Gygaellales; family Profunditerraquicolaceae; genus UBA1562. Next base: position 6,076 of record JAGUUJ010000113.1, on the reverse strand, counting down.
TTAAAGGGACTATGGAGGCTACCAGTAAACAAGAAATTATTGATAAACTCCATAAGATGGGGTATATGACTACGCAGGTTATTGAAGCCATTCCAGGGATTAAGATAGAAACAATCTTTGATAAATTAAGGAGAGTAAGCACTGAAGATATGATTATGTTTAATGTTCAATTTGCTAACATGATCGGTGCTGGCATAAATATTCTCAGTAGTTTACTTACCATGGCTAAGCAAATTGAAAATAAAAGATTAAAAGAAACCATCGGTGATATTGCAAGAAATATTGAAGCAGGTGACAGTTTGTCTAGTGCCCTAACCAGGCATCCCGGAATATTTTCTAAGCTGTTTTTAAATATGGTAAAAGCTGGAGAGGCAAGCGGCAAGCTACCTGCAGTTTTAAATAGTTTTGCTAAATTTAGCGAACATCAAGCAGATTTAAGGCAAAAAATTAAAGGAGCGCTTTTTTATCCCATAATACTTTTATTTGCTGGCATTGCGGTTACCCTTTTTATCATCGCCTTTATCATCCCTCAATTTGCAGAAATCTTCCTAAAAACAGGGATTAGATTGCCTCTGGTCACTTTGATTCTTTATAAGATTGGCATAACCATTAAACATTTCTGGTTTTCGTTTATTCTATTATTTATAGTTATTGTTTTAGGAGTAAGATATTATGCCCAGACAGAGAGGGCGAGATTTCTAATCGATAGGGTAAAATTGAGGCTACCCATACTCGGTCCATTATATCGTAAAGCAGCTATCTCAAGATTCTCAAGAACTTTAGCCACCTTGGTTGCCAGCGGAGTTCCCATATTGCAGTCATTGGATATGGTAAAGGAAGTGATAGGAAATGAAGTTTTAGCTCAGGTAGTGGGGAATGTGCGCAATTCTGTAGAGAGAGGTCAAAGTATATCTCAAACCTTAAAGATAAGTGAAGAGTTCCCTGCGGATGCAGTTCAGATGATTTCGGTAGGGGAGGAAACCGGCAATTTAGATGTAATGCTGAACAAAATTTCTGATTTCTATGATATGTCTTTAGGGTACACCATAAAAACATTGACTACCGTCTTAGAGCCTTTGCTTTTAGTAATAATGGGATGTATGGTCGGTTTTATTATGGCTTCAATGCTACTACCCATTTTTGATATGATAAAGATTTTAAGGAGGTGAAAAGATGAAAAGAGGTTTTACGATCATAGAGCTTTTGATTGTAATTGCAGTAATTTCCATTCTAATTGGCCTTGCCCTTCCACGTTTCAGAGGTATGCAGGAAGAAGGGAATATTGCCAAGGCAAAGGGCGAATTAAGGACATTACAAACCGCGCTGGAAAGCTACTACATTCATAACAACAACACTTATGTTTCAGATGCAGCAGTCAATTGGCCTGAAGACCTTGAATCTGCTACTCCTAATATTATTGGTTCCGATGCTCCTTTAGATCCATTCGGTAGTAGTGCTGAATATGGATATGATCTCTCAGTCAATGGAAAGTATTATGTAATTTATTCGGTAGGCCCGGGTGGAAATGGAAGCGCTACTATCGGTGATACAGGCACAATAACTGAAACCAATGGCACAAGCTGTATATATGTTTCCAATGCAGCAAGAGACACCCAACCATAATAGAGTAGAGAGTAGTAAGATGTCTAAAGATAATGGTTTCACATTATTAGAAGTTCTCATTGCCACGATTATTCTTAGCGTAGGTATAGTTGCGTTAATGTGGGCATTTAGTTCAGGAATTTATGCTACCGGTGATATTGAGAATGTAGATTTGGCTTTAAATATTGCCCAAGCGAAGATAGAACAAATAAAAAACACACCATTTGCAAGTCTCGCAGATAGTGGTCCTACCGCTGATTCTGACTTCTCCAATTTTAATGTCGCTGTCAATGTGGCTGAAGGTCAAAACCCTATGCAGGTAGATGTAACTGTTGCCTGGCAGGTAAAGGGTGGCCAAACCAGTGTTACCTTAACCACGCTTATTGCTGATTATTAAAGTAGCGAGTAGAGAGATTGAAAAAAGGATTCACCTTAATAGAACTTATTATAACCATTGTAATGCTTGTTGCGCTGACAGGTGTGACAGCCTATGTTTTTCATGCGGTACTATTAAGCTGGTCGAGTGAAGAAACAAGGTCAGGCATTGATATAAACCTGGATAGAGGGATAGAGGAGACAGTGCGAGATTTAAGAGAAGCAAGGCAGGTTCAGTCTGTAAATAACGAAGTAAGATTTACCCAAGACCAGAGTAATTATTATATCTATTACCTTTATAATGAGAATGATTCTTACCCTCCGACTTTTAATCAAAGTTCGTATGATTTAAGAAAAGCTAATCTTTCCGGTGGTATTAGTGGGACGTTTACCTACGGCTCAGGTCTAATAATAATTACTGGTGTCCTGCCACCTCCTACCTCGGATTTGTCAATCAGTGGTAACATAGTTACCACTGATTTAAGTGTAAAAAGATACAATGAAACCATAAGATCAAGGACACAGGTTAAACCGAGAAACCTATAAAAAAATTATAGATTACAAGTTATGAGTTATGAGTTTACACTTGAAAATAAAAAAGGTATGGTTTTGTTGCTGGTATTTATTGTAATGGCTACTCTTACTGCTATTACTGTAGCATTTTTATATATGAGCTCCACACAGCTAAAGGGTTCAGGTTACGATGTAGCAAGTAACAAGGCATTATGGCTGGCTGAGGCAGGAGTGCAAAAAGCTATTTGGAACCTTAAAACACCTGTGGGTAGTGGCGGTCAGGGTGAAGATTGGACAACTGCTGGCACAGCTGAGATTTTGGGTAATGGAAGTTATACTATGGTGGTAGATAGATGGGATTTTGCCTTGGCAGCTAACGGATCCTCTGCCTCTGCTATTTCTCAACAAGGAGGTAATAAACCAGCGAAAGCTATTGACGGGAATGATGGAACATTTTGGCAAGGAAATACTCCTACAATGGCTAACCCCCAAGATATAATCATAACTTTTCCCTATACACTTACTATAAATAAAGTTCGTTTTTTAGCATCTACCTCAGCACGTAGACCTAAAGACTATTCCTGGCAGGTTTCTACCGATGGTATTAATTACACTAGCGTCTTGAGTATTGTTGACAATACCTCCCTTGATGTGACTAATACCTTTACAGCTGTGCCCAATGTTAAATATCTAAAACTTCAGATTACTGCAAATGGTGGAGGTTCTGGAGTAAGAATCGCTACTTTAGAAGCAATTGGCTCAAAGATTACTTCTACAGGCACAGTCAGCGTAATGAATAGAAAAGTGGCACAGACTGTAGTTGCAGATGATGTCACGCAGATTGCTGCTGATGAAATTGATTGGAATGAGATTGTCCCGGCTATTTAAAAAATGATTACACAGATTAAAGACAAGATTACACAGATTTTTAAGAAAGATTTTGTAGTTGGCCTTGATATCGGCACAAGTTCTATAAAAATCGCCCAGTTTGCAGAGAAAGAAGACGGATTATATCTTGTAAGGTGCGATTTAAAAGAGATTAAACATATTGATAATGAAGCCATGCGCGAGAAAGAAATTATAGAGATACTAAAAGATTTATTAAGGGGGATAGACATAGGCAATTCAAAAATTATTGTAGGTATTAACTGTCCTCACACTGCCATAAAGAGAGTAATCCTTCCCTATATGCCAAGGCAAGAATTGCGCGATGGTATAAGTTTAGAGGCAAAGAATTATTTCCCGTTTCCGATAGAGGATGCTTTGATAGACTTCGAAATAGTTGGTGAAGTTATGGAGAAAGGAATTAGGAAATACCAGGTTCTCATAGCAACTTCGCCTAACAAGACCGTTAATGAGTACCTATCTTTATTAGAAAAAATTGGGATAAAACCAGCTTCTTTTATACCTGCCCCTTATGCTTTACAAAAATTAAATGAGGTTTTTTTATCTAAAGAAGACAAGATACAGTGTTTGGTTGATATAGGAAGTCATCATACGGAATTGGCTATTTTTTCCGCCGAAGGCGCCCGCCTGCCGGACGGGCAGGGATCCGCCTCTGGCGGAAAAGGAAAGAATTTAATATTCTCTCGTAAAATTCCTGTAGCAGGAAGTGATTTTACTAAAGCAATGACTGATGTTTTGGTCTCAGATAGAGGAAGAACAGAACTCTCGTTTGATGAGGCAGAAAAGATAAAGCAAAAGATGGGAATACCTTCCGAAGACGAATCCAGAGTGATAGATGAGAAGATTTCTACAACCCAGATTTTATCTCTGCTCAGGGCGCCTTTAGAGCAGTTAGTGAATGAAATAGACAGGTGTTTGGATTATTATAGAGAAGAAATCAGCGGCGGGAAGGTTGATTCTCTGGTATTGCTGGGCCAGGGGGCATTTCTCAAAGGCCTTGCAGAATTTTTTTCTAAAGAATTAGGAATGGAAGTAAATCTCGGTATGCCTTTTGAGGCATTAAAATTTAAATCCGGTGCAATGAGTCTGAAAGCAGAGGATTCTCCTCGGTTGGCCTTAGCAATAGGGGCAGGTTTAAGCGAAGGCAAAGGCATAAATCTTCTTCCAGCTGAAATTAAAGAGGAGAGAAAACGCACTTTTAAACGCACAACTTTTGAAACTGTAACTATAGGTGCGATTCTTATCTTGGCGTTTATATATATAGGCATGCAGATACAACTTAACAATTTCCAGAAGAGGATCTCGGTTGCTAGAATGGAGTATTCAAGTCTAAGGCCTCAACTTAGCCAGGTAGAAGCACAAAGTCTATTAGCAGATGAACCATACTGGGATGATGTTTTTAAAGAACTAAGCATTATTATTCCTCCAGATATCTATCTTACGGAATTTTCTCTGGAAAATAAAACTATTAAAATGCGAGGTATTGTAGTTTCTGGTGAACGAGAGGAATCTCTATATAATTTTATACTTGCTTTGGAGCAAGGTATATTCAAGAATGTAAAACTTGTTACAACTAAAGAGAAAAAAGAAATATCAGCTAATGAATTTGAGTTGATATGCGGTATAGATTAAAGTAAGAGGTTTTAGCTAAAGCTTACAATGGAGCTGACGAAAGAAAGACTGAATATAATTATATCAGCCGGATTAGCGATTATCGCCTTGGGATTATATCTTTTCCTATACAGTCCACTCATTAATAAATTAAGGAGAGCGCATTCAGAGTGCAAAAGACTTGAAACAGAAGTGCTCCAGGCACGAGAAGCCATAGACTCTTTAAGGACAAAGGCCCCAAAAGGGAAATTAATCACCGAAGAAGATGTCTCTCGGGCAATAGACGATTTAACCAAAAATGGCAAATTAGCGAAGGTTAATTTTATCTCTATAACACCAAAACAAACAGGGGAAGCAAAACAGGTCCCCTCTTATAAAATTCTACCCATAGAGATAGAGATGGAATCCGCGTATGAGGATTTGGGTATTTTTTTAGGTTTATTAGATGAGTTAGAAAGCTGTATAGTGACGGTAATAAATTTTAATATAACACCTGCTGATAAAGGCACAACCAAAGTGAAAACTAAAATGGTAGTAAATATGTATCTTTCTGGCAAAAATGCAGAATAAAAAATTACCTTTATTGATTGTGGTGAGCATAATAGCTGTTTTTAGTCTATTTTACGGCATATTTACTCCTTCGAGAACAAAACGAAATCTTCTTACAAAAGATACAGGTTTGCAGAAGACAATTGTAACTGAAAAAGGAATTATTTTCTTAACTCGTCGCGCTAAAAGAAGCAATTATTCTTCCTGGGGCAGGAATCCATTTTCAATTTCAGGAGCACCGATTAGGAGATTTGGAGGGCTTACTATAAATGGAATATTATGGGATAAAAAAAATCCTCTGGCTATAATAAACGAAAGAATTGTAAAAATAGGCGATAAAATTGATGGTAATACGGTAGTTGGCATAGAGCAAGATAGAGTTATCTTAAATGACGGCAGCAAAGATATCGAACTTCTGTTGGGACAATAGATAAATAAATTATGGCGGCGTAACTCAGCCTGATAGAGTAGTCGGCTCATACCCGATTTGCCGGTGGTTTAAATCCACCCGCCGCCACTT
>JAGUUJ010000102.1 GCA_020063525.1 Candidatus Omnitrophota bacterium | reverse complement strand
CCTTCATTAGCGTCTTACTTTCTTTTATTCTTATTATTTTCTACTGAAATCTTTTCAATTTTTCTGGCAAGTTCTGGCAATTCCTGTCTTACGATAGTCCAAACAATTTCAAAATTTACGCCAAAATATTGATGTATAAGCCTATCTCTTAGGCCCGCCAACCTCTTCCATGGAATATCGCAGCGCTTCTTCCTTAGCTCTACAGATAAATTTTTGGCCGCTTCCCCTATTATTTCTAAGCTTCGAACTACGGCATCTTGGGTCTTCTTATCTTTGATAAACTCACCATAGCTTAACTTACCAATGTAAGTAGATATTCTTTGGACAGCTTCTTTTATGTCGCAAAGCAGCTCGAAATCCTGTCTCTTAGACATAAAGCAGACTCCTTTTAATATCCCGGGCAACCTTCTTAATTCTTATGCTTTTTATGCCGTCGGCAGTCAAAATATCTGTCTTCCTTCCCATTTTTTTTTCAAGATATTCTGCTAAATCCATAAACCTAAGGCCGATAGGCTTCTCAAACTCCACCACCATATCAATATCGCTTGCTTTTGTGTGCCTGTTCTTTGCGATAGAGCCAAACAGCGCTATTTTTTTCACGCCGTAATTCTCTTTTAAATAAGGAAGTTCCCTGCGTAAAATATTAATTACTTTTTGCTGTGGTGACATCTAAAATCTCCTATTCCCCTGGCATATTGCTTTTCCCTTTATTTTGTGGAAGAAATTATAATTATATTACTCTTAAAAGGGGATGTCAAGAATAATCATAGCGATTGTTTGTCATAAATATTGTTTGTCATAAATCTTGTTTGCCAAATTAATAAATCTATGTATAATAAGTTACTGCTTCATCCTCATATCATTAATAAGGTAAAATATGCAATTAGAAATAAAACCTGCCAATAAACTTACCTATAAATTAAGATTAACTCCCCAAATGAGATTAGCTATTAGCCTTTTACAGATGCCGATAGTTAAGCTAAAGGAATATGTAAAACAGCAAGTTGAGGAGAATCCTTTGTTAGAAATAGAGAATAAAGAGGTACATCCTAAAGAAGTTGAATTTGATTTGAACCCCGTTAGAAATACTATAGGGGATAAGAATAGCGGAATTTCTAACGGGGTGAATTATAGTTCGAATGAAGATGGAGAAGAAAAGCAAAATTATAGGGAAAGTCTTATTACCAAAACTGCTCTCCTTAGTGAACATCTCTTAAGACAACTGCATTTATTTGTTGCTGATGATGAGCGCAAAATTGGGGAAGTAATTATCGCAAATATAGATGATAACGGCTATCTAAAATCCTCTATTGAAGAAATAGCTAAGTCTACTCAAGCAACGCGACCAGGAGTCGAAAAAGTTTTATCATTAGTCCAGACCTTTGAACCTATAGGCGTAGGGGCAAGGGACTTAAGAGAATGCCTGTTGTTACAAATAAAAGCGAAAGGAGAGGAAAATTCTCTGGCAGGACAAATTATAAATAGATATCTCCCTTACTTAGAAAAGAAAAGATTCGAATTCATTGGCAAAAAACTAAAGGTCTCTGTAGAAAGAATCAAGGAAGCGATAAAGGAGATTGCCAACTTAGAACCGAAACCCGGTCGTTCTTTTAATACAGAAAGGGCTATACGTCTGATACCGGATGTCATATTAAAAAGGAGTAATGATGAGTACGAGGTAATGCTTAATGATTGGGAATTACCGTCTTTAAACCTTAATCCTAAATATAAAAAAATGCTAAAGCAAAAAAATGTTGCCGAAGATACTAAAGAATACCTAAAAGAAAGACTTAAAGCAGCTAAGTTTTTGATTAATGCCATAAATAAGCGAAAAGAAACCATCCACAAGGTAACCGAAGCTATTGTTTATATCCAGAAGGATTTTCTGGATAACGGAATGCAAAATCTTAAACCTATGACTTTGTCACAAATTGCTAATTTGGTAGATAAGCACAAATCTACGGTAAGCAGGACCGTTAGTAATAAATACCTGCAAACTCCCGATGGTATCTTTGAATTGCGGCATTTTCTAAATTCTGGGGTTAAACAGGGAAATGGAGAGCTTTTCTCATCCAAGGCCATCAGATCAAAAATAAAAGACCTAATAGAAAACGAAAGGAAAGAAAATCCTTTAACCGACCAAGAAATTGTCAACCTTCTCAAAAAAGACAGGATATCTGTCTCACGTCGAGCTATAGTCAAATACCGCCACCAACTTAAAATTCTACCATCCCAGTCAAGAAGAAGATAAGAAAAATCTAAACCCACAAGAGTTTGCACCGCGTAAGCCATCACAATACCTAAATTTATATTGCAGTGGACATCTGAGATACATCTTTATTTGTGTTACTAATAAATGCTTGTTCAATAAATGCTTGTTCATCTTTAACGCCTCCCATATGTCAATTTAAGCCTACTTTGTGACAAAATAAGGGGCGGACCGGAAACAGCCCGCCCCTCATTCCACTTCTAAACTGAAACTGTCATTAATTCATCGATAACCTGAGATGCCTCTTGCATAGTGAGACTATTTAAGTTTTCGATAAATTGCCCCCTTTCTTTGGCAAGCTTGGCGATAAAACTCTTCTGTTTTTTGGTTGCAGGAGCATCCGGATCCTTTAACCTCGGTTTATCATTGCCGTTTTTCTTATCCTGCGGCTGTTCCGAAGGAATTGGCTTAGGGATAGGGATTTCTTCATGCTCTTTTACTGGGCCTGCCTGACCGCTAATTTGACGCTCAATGGCACCCTTTGCCAAAGCAAAAAGTTCATCTACCAGAGCATCCGCATGTTCTTTTGGCACATCCCCCATAGTCTCAAAGGTAACTGAGTAGGTATCACCGTTATTTTTGTAACCGTAATTCGCTAAGATTCTCATTTGTACCATCTCCTTTCTTTAGATTTCGATTGCCTTAAGATGAGCAACCGTCCATTTTTCTTTTTCTTCTAATTTTCTTCCCCAATTCATAACCAGCGCCTCTTTGT
>JAGUUJ010000088.1 GCA_020063525.1 Candidatus Omnitrophota bacterium | reverse complement strand
TTCTGATACTGATTACGAGGACAAATCCTTAAAAGGAGCGCTACGCAAAGCCAACGATTTGTCTGTAAGGCTTGTTTTAATTATTGGAGAGGATGAATTGAAGAAAGGTGCAGTGACGCTTAAGGACATGGTTTCTGGAGAGCAGCGGGAAGTTAAACAGGATGAATTGGTGGATAATCTAAAAAATTTATTACAAAAGGGTTAAAATGTTACGGACTCATACTTGCGGCGAACTGAACGAAAATGACATTGGTAAGGATGTTACCTTATGCGGTTGGGTAGCGGCTCGCCGCGACCACGGAAAACTTATCTTTATCGATATCCGTGACCGATATGGGATTACCCAGGTTGTTTTTATACCTAAAGAGTGCCCTGCTGATATCTATAAGGAGGCAGGGCATTTAAGAAATGAGTTTGTCATTAAAGTGAAGGGATTAGTCAATAAAAGGCCTGAAGGCACGCTCAATCCCAAACTAACCACAGGCGTGATAGAAATTACTGCCCGGCAATTAGAAATTCTAAATCCCAGCATAACCCCGCCGTTTGAAATAGCAGAAAATCTGGATATCGGCGAAGAGACGCGCTTTAAATACAGGTATCTGGATTTAAGAAGAAAGAAAATATTTAATAATTTTATCTTAAGGCATGGGCTTTATAAAACTATACGTCAATTCTTAGATAAAGAAGGTTTTATCGAGTCTGAGACACCCATCCTTACCAAGTCTACTCCCGAAGGTGCGCGCGATTATCTGGTTCCTTCGCGGCTTAATCCCGGCCATTTTTATGCACTGCCCCAGTCACCGCAGTTATTCAAACAGATACTCATGGTTGCCGGTATAGAGAGATATTATCAGATTGCCAAGTGTTTCCGGGACGAAGACTTGCGCGCTGACCGTCAACCCGAATTTACGCAATTGGATTTAGAGATGTCTTTTGTCAATGAAGAGGACATCTTTTCTTTAACGGAGCAGCTGGTGCAGTTAATACTTAAAGAAATAAAAAATATAGAGATTAAAATTCCTTTTACCCGTATGACATACGATGAAGCCCAGAAGAAATACAGTAGCGATAAACCTGATTTGAGGAGAGAATTAAATTCTGAGTTTGCCTTTGTCTGGATAGTCGATTTCCCTTTATTTAAATATACTGAAGAAGAAAAACGCTGGGAGAGTGAGCATCATCCTTTTACTGCCCCGCGCCAGGAGGATTTGGATATTTTAGAGAAAACGCCGGAGAAAGTAAAGGCGCGTTCCTATGATTTGGTTTTAAACGGAATGGAAATAGGCTCGGGTTCTATAAGGATTCACGAGCAGGAATTACAGGAGAGGATTTTTAAGCTCATCGGTATAAATAAAACCGAGGCATATCAACGTTTTGGTTTTTTGCTGGAAGCTTTTCAATACGGTGCGCCGCCGCACGCAGGCATTGCCATAGGCCTGGATAGGCTCCTGGCAATTTTAGCAGGCGAAACAAGCATCAGAGAAATGATAGCGTTTCCCAAGACGAGTGCGGGTTTTTGCCCTTTGACCGGCGCACCTTCAGAGGTAGAAGAAAAACAGTTGAAAGAATTGAGTCTTATGGTTAAGAAGACAAAAGAGAGGAGGAAGAAATGAAACGAAACTATCCGCTATTCGCTATTCGCTATCCGCTATGTCTGTTAGGGTTATTTTTGCTATCCGGATGCGTGGTAAGATCGTATCCAGTAACAAGAGAAAGAATTGACCAGGATTTAACCGGTAACCGCGGGTATCTTCAGGGACAGGCACCTTCACAAGAGGCGAAAGAAAGAAAAACCACGCGCACTACTCAGGCTGTAGAAGTAGAGCTGCATTCACCCATAAAATTTGAAAGGATACCCAAAACTAAAATTGCAGAAAAGACCGAAGATAAGACAATATGGGGTAATCGAGGGCTTATTACCGAAAGCACTACCCCTGAAATTGCAGAGCCAACTTCTGCACCCGGCGTATCCAAAGCATTTATAGAAAAATATACTGTGCAGAAAGGCGATACGCTCCAGAAGATATCCAAGAAATTTTATGGAACAACCAAAAAATGGAATAAGATTTTTGAGGCAAATAAAGACAAACTAAAAGCCCCCGATAAAATTTATCCCGGACAGGTTATAGATGTTCCTGTCGAATCCCTGAAGGAAACCAAAGAAAATCTGAAATAAAATTTTATGGAAAAGATAATTAAAATCCAGACCCACGAGGAAGCACAGGCCCTCTTTGGCTCCCGTGACGAAAATATCAAGGCAATAGAGAAAGAATTTAAGGTTCGGATAACTCTGCGCGGCGAGCATCTTAAAATAAGCGGAACAATAAATAACATTAAAAAAGCCTCGGGCCTTATCGAATATATGTTAACAGCTATACGCTCAGGACAGGCCCAAATAGGCAGGGCAGATTTATTTTCCTTAATAGCAAACTTTAATAAGGGAAAAAGGGCCGGTACGGGCTCTATTGGTATCCAGGATTCAGATGTTACGCGATCGTTTAGCGGCAAGCCGATAGGGCCAAAGACCAAAGGCCAGCGCGAATATGTAGAGGCAATTAAAAACTACGATATTGTTTTTGGCATAGGCCCTGCAGGCACGGGCAAAACATATTTAGCCATGGCCTCTGCAGTTGAGGCCTTGAAGAAACAAGAGGTGCGTCGAATCATTCTTACCCGGCCGGCAATTGAAGCAGGAGAATCCTTAGGATTCTTGCCCGGCGATATGTATGAGAAGATATCGCCGTATCTTCGGCCGCTTTATGATGCGATTTATGATATGGTGGATGCCGAACGCATCGAGAAATATTTAGAGACCAGCATTATCGAGGTGGCCCCTTTAGCTTATATGCGGGGAAGGACACTGAACGATGCCTTTATTATTTTAGACGAAGCGCAGAACGCTACTCGTGAGCAGATGAAGATGTTTCTCACGCGATTAGGTTTTGATTCCAAAGCCGTTATTACCGGCGATATCACGCAGAGCGACCTGCCCGACGCTAAACCCATAGGATTACTTCAGGCGCAGGATATATTAAAAGATATCACAGGCATAAAGTTTGTTTATTTTACTGGTTTTGACGTCGTCAGGCACGCATTGGTACAGAGAATTATTGAGGCGTATGATAAAGTTCCCCGCAATAAATAAACTAAGGTTTATTTCTGGACTTTTCCAAATTTCCGAACGCTTCAGGCAGATGCCGCCTCTGGCGGCACCTCACCGCATTCTGCGGGACCCCGCCAAAGGCGGTGGCCGCCATTCGGCGGTGGCAGGCATAAGATTGATTTTTGCGACGGTTTTAGTTTTTTTCATTAGTTATCTCTTAGGGGTAAATTTCGTTATTCCTTTATTTTTAGTCTGTATATTCGTTTACCTTAAATTCTTTTCGCGGAATTACAGCCTGCTTAAGCTATCCTTACTTTTTGTAATTATCTTTGTCATAAGTTATTTTGTTATTCAGGAAGGCCTGCCGATATTCTGGATCCCCTTTACTGTTATACCTATGTTATCGGCAATACTATTTGAAGAATCAGGGCTATCTTTATTGCTCGCGCTTGCCTCTTCAGTTAGTATTGCCTATCTTGTTGGCGATATTGATGCCGGGTTATTATTTTTAATCAGCGGTATCTTATCAATTATTCTTATCCGGGGTGTGCGTAAGCGCATAACAATTATTCGCGCGGGTTTCATTGTGGGCCTTGTGCAAGCCATAGCATTATTTTTTATTGACCATTTCAGAATTGGGTATCCGCAGCATTATTTGATGTTTTTACTCAATGGCATTGTATCTGGCGTAATTGTCATAGGAATTCTGCCTGTTTTTGAATATCTCTTTAAGACCGTAACAAATATAAGTTTATTGGAATTAGCTGATTTCAGTCAGCCGCTTTTACAGAGGATGGTTTTGGAGGCTCCGGGGACATATCATCATAGCCTGGTTGTGGGCAATTTATCCGAGGCTGCATGCCAAGCAGTGGGCGCTAATGCACTTTTAGCCAGAATCGGTGCGTACTACCATGATATCGGTAAACTACAGAAGCCAGAGTATTTTAGTGAAAACCAGGAGGTAAAAAACAGTAAACACGACACTTTATCTCCTACTATGAGTAAGCTCGTAATTATGAACCATGTCAATGAGGGCTTGGAACTAGCTAAAAAATATAGGCTTAATCCGCGCTTGATAGATTTCATCCAGCGCCACCACGGTACGAGCCTTGTCTATTATTTCTATCGTCACGCTTTAGAGAGCTTAAAGGAGGACCAGGAGGTAAGAGAAGAGGGCTTTCGCTATCCGGGCCCAAAACCAAATACAAAAGAAACCGCCGTAGTGCTGTTAGCAGATTCAGTAGAAGCTGCGACCAAGGCTTTAAAAGAATCCACCCCTACTAATATCGCAGACGTAGTGCACAAGATTATTAACAATAAGTTTATCGACAGGCAGCTCGATGAATGTGATTTAACGCTTAAGGATCTGGAAAAGATTTCCGCTGTATTTATTCGCATCCTAAGCGGCATATATCATGCACGTATAACATATCCCGAAGGCAGCGCTTCTTCAAAGTGATGCTTCGGGATGCCGAAGTAAAACGATGATAAGAAACCGCATTCGGCATCCTCAAACTGCAAAAGTTTAGTGAAAGTAGCGATCAAGAATCTGCAAAAGAGGATTCCCATCAATCCGAAAAGGATAATAAAAACCGTTCTTAAAATCCTGTCAATAGAAGGCATAAGAAAATCTGGCGAAATAACCGTTTGTTTTGTAAATGACCGAAGAATTAAAGAGCTTAATTTGAAATACCTTGGTAAAAATAACCCCACGGATGTGATTGCTTTTGATGTTGCCGAACCAAAGTGCCCCGATAAGATATTTGCGGATATAGTTATATCTACGGATAGGGCTATTTCTAACGCCAAAATTTTCAAGACCTCGCCTTTATATGAACTATATATGTATGTAGTCCACGGGGTATTGCATATTTTAGGCTATGATGATAAAACCAAAAAAGATAAATTACTTATGCGCAGAAGAGAAGCGGAGTTAGCCAAAATATGTCCTGGTAAAGGAATGGTCTAATCCAGAAAGGATAGGTCTTCCTACACCTTTTTAAGGAAGGGCCTAATCGCCGAAGGAGATTTTCTTGATATACAAAACCGAGGTATTAGTTTTAAATAAGTGGGATTTCCGGGAAACCTCTATTATTGTTAATTTTTATAGCCGGGATTTCGGAAAAATGAGCGGATTGCTCAAGGGGATTAAAAAAGAGCCGGCTAAATTTGCCAGCACCTTAGAACTGTTTTCCCACAATGACATCGTATTCTATAAGAAAATAAATTCCGCGTTACATCTGGTTTCTCAATGCGACACAAAGGATAATTTTAGCCTGATTAGACAAAATATTTCTAAAATAGGAGTAGCCAGTTTAATGATGGAACTAATAGACGAAATTATGCCGCAGGAAGATAAAAACGAAGAGGTTTTTGATTTAGCTACCACCTGCCTTAATGAATTGGAGTCAACCGATAACCCCGATAAAATCATGACTATATTTAAGATTAAGATGCTGGCTTTTTCAGGGTTTAAGCCCCATTTTGATTCTTGTGTTATCTGTGGCGCAAGGATTAACGGCCATTCAAAATTCAGTTTTGTATTAGGTGGCTTGCTTTGCGCAGAATGTTACCATAAGGACCTGAGGTCGCGCACAATTTTCAGAGGAACAGTTGCTTCTATCCTGCACATTGAGAAGAATGACTTTAAGATTAATCTGAATTTAGGCATGAACCCGCAAATTAAAAAGGAATTGAATATAATCTTAAATGCCTTTTTAACCTTTCATCTGGAAAAAGAGCTTAAATCCCAAAAAGTATTGAATAAATTGGATAATTTTGCACCTGCGTTGAGATAGACACCCCGCACTTAAAGGAGTTGTGCGGGTGTTGTCCTGGTGGACAAGGAGGCAAGATGAAGATAGTCATTGTTGGTCCGGGCGCAATGGGTTGCCTGTTGGCTAATTTTTTATCCAAGTTATTTTCTACATCAAAGGATGCGGAAAATAAAATCTGGTTTTTAGATAAGAATAAAGAACGCGCGGCAAAGATTCATCAGAACGGCATATCCATAGAAGGAATTTCCGGTTACTGGCAGTCACCTGTAAAAGCCACAGTGGATATCAAAGAAATAGGCTGGGCGGATTTAATCATTATTGCGGTTAAGGCCTATGATACAAAAGAGGCAGTGACGCAGGCAAAATCTCTTTTGGTTGAGAATACCCGGGTTCTGACGCTACAGAATGGTATCGGCAATATTGAAATTATTAATGAAATAGTAGGCAGTGAAAGGGTAATTGGCGGGGCAACTAATCTGGGCGCAACTTTGCTTGAGGTGGGGAAGGTGAGGCATGCAGGGCACGGTGAAACAGTGATTGGCCGCATAGACGGAAAAATTCCTGTTGAGATGCGTGCAATCCGTGAGATTTTTAATAAAGTGGGGCTTGAGACAAGAATATCGCGCGATATCAAAGGCTTATTGTGGTCAAAGTTAATTATCAATGTAGGTATAAATGCGCTTACTGCCATAACGCGGTTAAACAACGGAAGATTAATCGAGTTTGAGGGGACGCGCAGAATTTTGCGGGAAGCGGTTACAGAAGCTATCAGGGTTGCCAAGAGAAAGAGAATAAAACTTATCTATGATGACCCGCTGGCTAAGGTAGAAGCAGTTTGCGAAGCAACCGCAACTAATGTATCCAGTATGCTGCAGGATGTCCTGAAAAAGAAGCGCACTGAAATAGATTTTATCAATGGCGTCATTGTGCGACAGGGGCAGGAATTAGGCATACCCGTGCCGATAAATTCCTTGCTGGTAGATTTAGTCAAGACCATAGAAGCCAGCTATAACTTAATGTTGTAGGGACTGTCCCCGCAGAAAGCTAATTCGAAGCAAACCAAGTGGGACTGTCCATGACAAGTTATATTTTGCTACGGGCTTTGCTCGCAGCACTGAAATTTTTTGCCGCACAATGAATTTTATGGCTTCGTTCTCGCTACCTTGCACCTAAAAATTAAATTAAGATGAAGAATTTAGAGATTAGCGCAATATTCCATGAAATCGTCAAGATATTAGAGATAAAGGGCGATAATCCCTTTAGGATACGCGCCTATGATAGGGCAGCGCAGAATATCGAGGGTTTGACTGAGGATGTAGAAGATTTTGTGAAAAGCGATAGGCTTACAGAGATTCCGGGGATTGGCGAGGATCTCGCGAGTAAAATAAAAGAGTATATTTCAACCGGCAAAATAAAAGCATACGAACATTTAAAAAAGACTATACCCAAAGGGCTTCTGGATTTATTGAATATTCCTTCTGTAGGTCCGAAAACCGCAAAACTTTTATATGAGAAATTAAAGATAAAAGATATTTCAGATTTAGAGAAAGCCATAAAAAAGAATAAACTCCGGGGAATCTTCGGCATAAAAGAAAAAACCATTGAAAATATTTCTAAAGGCATAGAGCTTCTAAAAAGAGGAAGAGAGAGGATGACCCTGGCGCAGGCCATGCAGGTAGCCGATGAGTTTATTAAAGGATTGGAATCTTTACCTGAAGTGAAAAAAATATCTTGTGCAGGTAGTTTGCGCCGTCAAAAAGAGACCGTGCGCGATATTGATATCTTAGTGATTTCAAATAAACCCCAGAAAATAATGGATGTATTTACGAGGCTACCCAGCGTCGGTTTGGTTTTGGCAAAAGGAGAAACAAAGTCTTCGGTGCGCACAAAGGATGATGTCCAGGTGGACTGCCGTGTCGAAGAAAAAAAATCCTTTGGCGCGGCACTTTTATATTTTACCGGCTCAAAGAATTTTAATATTAAATTGAGGCAATTAGCCATAAGGAGAGGATTAAAGATAAATGAATACGGTGTTTTTAGGAAGAATAGATTTGTTTGCGGCAGAACTGAAGAGGAGATATTTAAGATTCTCGGTATGTCCTATATTGAGCCGGAATTAAGGGAGGATACCGGAGAGGTAGAATTAGCAAAGGAATTTCAATTACCCCATCTGATAGAACTTAAAGATATAAAGGGAGACCTGCATGTGCATTCTAAATGGTCTGATGGTGGCAATACCATTGAAGAGATGGCCCAGGCGGCTAAATTAAAGGATTATTCATATATTGCCATTACTGACCATTCGCAGAGTTTAAAAGTTGCCGGTGGTTTGAGTATCGCGGATTTAAAAAAGAAAAAGCAGGAGATAGATAAAATAAATAAAAAACTAAAAAACTTTAGAGTGTTATATGGTACTGAAGTAGATATAGATTCAGACGGTAATCTGGATTATAAGGATGAGATATTAAAAGAATTTGACGTGGTAGTAGCTGCGATTCACAGTGGTTTTAAACAGCCAAAAACTCAATTAACCAAAAGGCAGGTTTTGGCATGTCAAAATAAATACGTGCATATTATTGCCCATCCTACAGGCAGGCTGTGGGGTATCCGTGATGCTTACGATATAGATATGGATGAAGTCTTAAAAGCAGCAAGAGATACGAATACTCTTTTAGAGATAAATGCTTTTCCGCAGAGGTTAGATTTAAATGACCTGAATTGCCATCGGGCAAAAGAGATAGGCGCAAAGTTAGTTATAGGCACGGATGCGCATACTGTAGAGCAACTGGAAAGTATGAAATTGGGAATATCGGTTGCCCGTCGGGGTTGGCTGACTAAAGAGGATGTGCTGAATACGCTTTCGCTTGAGGAGTTATTAAAAATAATAAAAAAATGAAAAGGATCTTTGTTTTGTTGTTATCTTGTTTTATTGTTCTGTTATCCGGCTGCCAGAAGCAAAATCTTTATAAGGACAGCCGCATAATGATGGGTACTTTTGTGGAAGTAATTTCACCAGATAAAGGTGCATCGAATATTGTTTTCGGTGAAATAAAAAGAATTGAAGGCCTGTTGAGCAAATACAAAGAGGATAGCGAGATAGGAAAATTAAATAAACTCGGTAAACTAAAACTAAGCCCGGATACATTTTATGTATTACAGAAAGCAAAAGAATTTTGGCAGTTTAGTGATGGCGTATTTGATATTACTGTGGGGCCGCTTATGGACCTTTGGGGTTTTACAGAAAAAAAATATTCAGTGCCCGAAGAAGAAAGAATTAAAAATGTATTGGAATTAGTCGGCACTGATAAAATTATTTTTAATATTGATGATAATGTGGTAGAATTTAAAGTTCTTGGCATGAAGATAGACCTGGGCGCAATTGCCAAGGGTTACGCAGTAGATTGTGCAGTTAAAAAATTAAAAGAAAATCATATAAAGAGCTGCCTGATAAATGCCGGCGGCCAGATATATTGTTTGGGAGATAAATTTGGCGAGCCCTGGCACGTAGCAGTTAAGGCGCCGCGCAATAAGGGTTTTTGGGATTATTTAAAATTAAAAGATAAGGCGGTCGCGACATCAGGCGATTATGAACAATATTTTATACAGAGAAAGAAACGGTATGCGCATATCCTTAATCCCAAAACAGGATATCCCGCGGATTCAGGAGTTGTTTCTGTTACAGTGATTGCGCCGGATGGTTTAACTGCGGATGCCCTGGCTACCTCTATATTTATTTTAGGCAAAGATAAAGGTTCAAAATTAGTGCAAAGATTTAAAGATGTCAGAGTAGAGATAATCGAGGAAAAAGATGTTCCGGATCGCTCATAAAGAAGATTTAGCCAAAGATATAACCCGGATTACAGTAGAGGCTCCACAAGTAGCCAGAAAAGCTCAGGCTGGACAATTTGTGATCATCATCATTGATGAAAGAGGCGAACGCATACCTTTGACCTTGGCAGACTGGGATAAAGACAAAGGAACAATTACTTTAATCTTTCAGAAAGTCGGCTTTACTACTAAAAAATTAGGCACACTTAATCCGGGTGATTATATAGAGCACGTTTTGGGGCCCTTAGGCCATCCTACAGAGATTAAAAAAATAGGTACTGTTATTTGTATCGGCGGCGGCGTGGGAATTGCAGAGGTTTATCCGGTTTCGCGGGCTTTTAAAGAGGCGGGTAATCGAGTTCTGGGCATAATTGGTGCGCGCTCAAAAGAATTATTAATTTTAGAGGATAAATTGCAGGAAATCTGTGATGAGCTGTTTATTACTACCGATGATGGTTCTTATAGCCGGAAAGGTTTTGTTACCGATGCCTTAAAAGAGTTATTCGATGTTGTAGAAAAATCCACGCATACGAAATACCCCGATTTAATTTATTGTATAGGGCCGGTTCCGATGATGAAGGCAGTTTCTGAATTGACCAGAGCTTATAAAGTTAAAACTATAGTAAGCCTTAATCCGATTATGGTGGATGCCACAGGTATGTGCGGTTCATGCCGCTGCACCGTCGGTGGAAAAACTGTATTTGGCTGCGTGGATGGCCCGGATTTTGATGCAGACCAGGTTGATTTCGATGAACTAGGAAAGAGATTAAAATTATTTAAAAACGAAGAAGATAAAATCAAAGGGTTATAATGGCAAACCAAGATAAACCTGAGATTACCTACGGGAAGATAAAACAAATGTTTATTTATTTTTCCCAGTTAATAGATAAGCCTATCTTTGACAAAAACGGAGAGTGGGCGGGGAAATTATACGATATCATTGTCCAGCCCTCCGAGGTTTATCCGCAATCTTCGCATTTGATTATCCGCAAGAGTTTTCCTAACCGTAAATATGCCGTGATTAAATGGACGGGCATTCAGGAAATAGATAATAAAGATATTAGGATTAGACTGGATAAATCAGAGATTCCTTTTGAGGAGATACATAATAACAAGGAAGAACTCACCCTGCGCCGGGACATATTAGACCAGCAGGTTGTAGATGTGTATAATCACAAGGTTATCCGGGTGAATGATATCCATCTCCTTTTTGTAGACCATTGTCTTATGGTTGCCCATGTAGATATAAGTACAAGAGGGCTTATCCGGCGTTTGAGATTTGAGAAGCCCGTGGATTTTCTGGTAAAGCTCTTTAATAGAAACGCCAAGTATCTTAAGCAAGAGCATCTGATTTCCTGGAAACATATCCAGCCGCTTTCTATTAATCCTGTAAGCATGACCATAAAGATTGACGTGGCTCAGAAAAATCTTCGTAACATCCCTGCCGCTGATTTAGGGGAAATATTTTTGGATTTAAATGCCAAAGACCAAATGGCTCTTTTTAAATCCCTGGATATAACTACTAAGGCGCGTATTTTTATCCACATTGATTTTAAAACCCAAAAATCATTGATAGAAGAGTTGACTTCTAATGAAGTGGTGGAAATTATGAATAGTATTCCTTCGGATGAAGCCACGGATTTCTTAGAGAAATTGCCCGCCGATACTACCCATCAAATCTTAAGTCTTATGGAAAACAAGCAATCGAAAAAACTCTCCCAGCTTTTGGGTTATTCCAGCGACTCTGCAGGCGGGTTGATGACTGCAGAGTATTTGGCCTTTGCCAAAGATACCACTGTGGAGGCGGTATTAAAGCAGATTAAAGAGCGCACTTTTAAAGTGGAACCCGCACAATTTATTTATATTGTAGATGAAAATAATCAGCTTATAGGCTCCACAAATTTCAGGCACCTGATTTTAGCTAATCCCCAAGACCCCATACAGAATGCTGCTTTTCCCAGGAAGACTTATTCTGTGCACTTAGACTCAAGCGTGAAAGAAGTAGCCTATCTTATGGAGAAATATAAATATTACAGTATTCCGGTAATTGACGAAAATAATATCCTGCAAGGTATTATTACGGTAGATGATATCTTAAGCCATGTTATTGCTATTGCCTGGCGCAGGTTAAAAAAGATTAAACCAGTTAAGACATGAAAAGAGAATGGCGTAAATTCTGGAGAAATACGCTTATCTTTCTTTCCATCATGGGCCCGGGTATTATTACGGCAAATGTGGACAATGATGCCGGCGGCATTACCACCTATTCAGTAGCAGGCGCGCATTTTGGCTATTCACTTATCTGGTCATTCGTTCCCATTATTGTGGCCCTGGTGATTATCCAGGAAATGTGCAGCCGTATGGCAGTGGTAACGGGCAAAGGATTGGCAGACCTGATTAGGGAAGAGTTTGGGGTAAGGGTGACTTTCTATGCCATGATGGTTTTGATATTCTCCAATCTTTTTAACACCATTTCAGAATTCGCCGGAATTGCCGCCAGCGCAGAATTATTCGGGATAAGTAAATATTTATTAGTTCCGCTGTGCGCCCTTTTTGTCTGGTGGTTGATAGTCAAAGGCACTTATAAATCAGTGGAAAAAGTATTCTTACTTGCCTGCGTATTTTATTTATCTTATGTCTTATCGGGCTTTTTATCCAAGCCGGAATGGAACGAGGTGCTTACGAGTTCGGTAAAACCCGTATTACGTTTTGACAAGGCTTATCTTTTTATGCTTATAGGCGTAATCGGAACGACCATTGCTCCCTGGATGCAATTTTACCAGCAGTCTTCGGTGGTGGAGAAAAAAATAAAATTAAAGAATTATAAATACAGCAGGCTCGATGTAATCATAGGTGCATTTGTGGTTAACATCATCGCTATTTTTATTGTGGTAGTCTGCGCAAATACCTTATTTAAGCACGGCATAAGAATAGAAACGGCAAAAGAGGCGGCCCTGGCCCTTAGGCCGTTAGCGGGTCAGTATTGTTTTTATCTTTTTGCCTTCGGGCTCTTAAATGCCTCGGTTTTTTCTGCCTGCATATTACCTCTCTCCACTGCATATTCGGTTTGCGAAGGTATGGGTTGGGAGGTAGGGGTGAACCGGCGTTTTAGAGAGGCGCCACAGTTTTATACGCTTTATACAGCCATCATCATTATTGGCGCGAGCATAATATTGCTCCCCAATGTTAAACTTATCCCCATTATGCTTATCTCTCAGGTTTCAAACGGCATACTTTT
>JAGUUJ010000024.1 GCA_020063525.1 Candidatus Omnitrophota bacterium | reverse complement strand
TGGCTGCTTCATTTGCAATTGTCGTGATGTTTGATGCCCAGGGCGTGCGCAGGTCTACTGGCAGACAAGCGCGTATCTTAAATAAGATAATGGACGATATCTATTGGCAGGGCAGAACCTCTGAAGGCAGGCTGCGTGAGCTCATCGGCCACACTCCTATTGAGGTATTAGGAGGGGCTTTATTAGGTATAGCCGTTGCTTTTTGGTTACACTAAAAAGGCATACTATAAAAATTATATTATGATTTCACAGATTAAAAATCAGATTACACAGATTAAAGCTTTGGTCTGGGAATCTGTGCAATCAGCACTTAAATCTGTGTAATCATTTAAAAAGGAGATTTCTGTGAATAAAAGATTATTCTTAGGCATTGCTTCAATCTTAGTCTTAATTGTTTGTATGAGCTTAATTATAAAGAAAATCAATCTACCGTTGCATATAAAGGCAGGTAAAATTACTTTTTCTGCCGCGCTCTCTGCCCAGGCCTCGGATTCTTTAAAAAAGGGCGATCTCCTGGAAGCAAAGTCACTCCACCAGCGTTTAATCAATGAATTTCCCAACTCGCCTGAGATTATGAATTGGCAAAAGAAGATAGAAGAGCTAAATTTAAAACTATTATTTTCTCCTGTATCAACCCCCAAGAGTATTCTTTACGAGATAAAGCCCGGCGATACCTTAGCCAAAATTGCTAGGGAATTTAAGACAACGACTGAGTTAATCATCAAGAGCAATAACCTTAAAGATGATAAAATCTTACTCGGCAGAAAAATCAAGGTCTGGACAGCGCCCTTTAGCATCGTTGTAGATAAATCCCAAAATACCCTCATCTTAAAGACCGACGAAGAGATTATTAAGACATATATCGTCTCAACAGGTATTAATAATTCCACTCCCGTTGGTAATTTTGAAATTATCAACAAACTCACCCACCCTACCTGGTTTAAGGCAGGTGCAGTGGTAGCGCCAAACAGTCCTGATAATATTCTGGGCTCGCGCTGGTTGGGATTCGATTTTCCCGGTTACGGTATCCATGGTACTACTGACCCTCAAAATCTGGGTAAGCAGATTACCCAGGGCTGTATACGCATGTCTAATTCTGATATCGAAGAATTATATGCCATTGTCCCTATTGGCACTGAAGTAACCATCGTCGATTAATAAAACGCGAATAGACGCTAATCCAACGCGAATGGTCGCTAATTTGCATTCGCGTATATTAGCGTTACATTCGCGAAAATTCGCGTATAAATGAACGGACTTGATTTCGAAAAGCCTATTATTGAGTTGGAGAAAAAAATCCAGGAGTTAAAGGGATTTATCTCGGATAAGAAAATCGATCTTTCCTCTGAAGTAAAACGCCTGGAAGAGAAGTTAGAGCGCCTGAAGAAAGATACTTATGGTAATTTGACTGCCTGGCAAAGGGTACAGATTGCCCGGCATCCTTTGCGGCCTTACACGCAAGATTACATTAATATGACTATGTCTGATTTTATTGAATTGCACGGTGACCGTAGTTTCTCCGACGATCAAGCGATAATCGGTGGTTTTGCCGAAATTGATCATCGAAAGATTGTAGTTATTGGCCATCAGAAAGGCAGGGATACCAAAGAAAACCTGAGGCGTAACTTTGGTTGTGCGCATCCTGAAGGTTATCGTAAGGCCCTCAGGTTAATGCAGTTAGCAGAGAAATTCAATTTACCTATTGTGATATTTATTGATACTCCCGGCGCTTATCCTGGCGTAGGTGCAGAGGAGCGCGGTCAGGCCCAGGCAATTGCCCTTAATTTAAGAGAAATGACGAGCATAGGTGTGCCCATTATGGCTATCATTATTGGTGAAGGTGGCTCAGGAGGAGCACTCGGAATCGGGATTGCAGATAAAGTCTGCGTATTAGAGAATGCCTACTATTCAGTTATTTCGCCTGAGGGTTGTGCGGCGATATTGTGGAAGAACGGCGCAAAAGCGCCTGAGGCAGCAGAGGTATTAAAGTTGACCGCCCCAGATTTGTTAAAGATGGGCATTATTGATGAAGTAGTTCCCGAGCCTTTAGGCGGTGCGCATACCGACTCAGAAAGGATGGGTCAAACTCTAAAAGAGACAATAAAGAAAAATTTGCAAGAATTAAATGCATTGAAAAAAGAGGAGTTGGTAAAGTTAAGATACAAGAAATTTAGAGGAATGGGTGCCATAGGATGATAGAGCAGGAGTTAATACTATTAGGTTTATTAAAGGAAAGCCCGAAACACGGTTATGAGATAAAGAAAAAGATTAAGGAGATTTTGTCTTTATTTGCGGGTGTAGATTTAAAATCTATATATTATCCTTTACGTATATTGGAGAAAAAGAACCTGGTA
>JAGUUJ010000051.1 GCA_020063525.1 Candidatus Omnitrophota bacterium | reverse complement strand
TCAAGGGAAAAGTCTAAATCACCAAAGACACCCTGTCTTCACCAAGCAAAGATTCGATCTCTTGCATTAATTTCTCTGATGGCAAAACGTAAAGCCCTTCACCCACAACCAGATGCACCCTTGACTTGGCAGGCGTATCTAGGTGTAGGTAGATAGGAATTCTGCCAGGATTTTGAATTAGTAATTCCTTTAAGGTCTCAAAAAGGTTTTCGCGTATGCCTGAAAGGTTTATATTTACGCTCGTAATCAATTTATAGGCTTCATCCATCGGGAATAAGTCATTGGCTACAATTTTAGGGGTGTCTTCCTGGCGGTTGAGCCTGCCTTTAACCAGCACAACTGTATTAGGCTGGATATACCTTGCAGATTTTTGGAAGGCAGCCGGAAATACCAGGACCTCTACCACGCCTTCCAAGTCTTCTAATTTAAGGATGGCCATCTTCTCCTGCTTTGCGCGCGTTACTGTCTGTTTAATCTTAGCAATCAATCCTACTATCTTTATCTCTCTGCCGTCATCTGACTCATACAGGTTCGCGGTGGATGAGGAAGTAAAGCGCTTAAGCTCATGGGCATAGCGCGCCAGAGGATGCCCCGTAACATAGAACCCCAACATTTCTTTTTCAAAGGCAAGTAACTGAGGTTCAGGCCACTCCTTAACCGAAGGCAAATTATTTAGCGTGCTCTTAAAACCATTTTGTGAAAATCCTGCATCAAAGAATGACAGCTGGCCTTTTGCTTTTTCTTTTTGTGTCTTAGAGGAGAGTTCTAAAATCGTATCTAGTGAGACGACCATCTGTGCGCGGGGTGAGCCGAATAAATCTAATGCGCCGCACTTAATAAGACTTTCCAGCACCTTTCGGTTAACTAATCTTAAATCAATATGCTGGCATAAATCTTCTAAAGAGCTAAATCGCCCTTTGGTTCTGGCTTGAATTATGGATTCGACAGCGCCGCTTCCTACATTCTTTACTGCCAACAACCCAAAGCGGATAGTTTTATTATCCACAACTTTAAATAAGGCATCGCTTTCGTTGATATCAGGAGGCAGAACCTTAATTCCCATATGATTAGATTCATTAACATATTCTACAATCTTGTCGGTACTATCTCTTTCTGAGGTCAATAACGCACACATGAATTCTACGGGAAAATTTGCCTTTAAATAAGCTGTACGATATGAAATCATAGCGTAGGCAGCTGAATGTGATTTATTAAAGCCATATAAGGCAAAATGCTCTATGAGGTCAAATATCCGGTTTGCCACGGATTCGCTGATATTGTTTTTGATACAACCTAAAATAAAGTTTTTCCTCTGCTGCTCCATAACCTCGGGAATCTTCTTGGCTATAGCCCGGCGCAACAAATCCGCCTGCGCAAGGCTAAAACCTGCTAAATCCGATACAATCTGCATAATCTGTTCCTGATAAACAATTATTCCGTAGGTCTCTTTTAAAATTGTTTCAAGTTTGGGGTGGTTGTATTTTATAGGGACGCGGTTGTGCCTGCGCTGCATAAAATCATCGAGCATGCCTGATCCTATTGGGCCAGGCCGGTATAAAGCCAGGAGTGCAATTACATCCTCAAAGCGCTCAGGTTCCAATTTCCTTAATAAGTCGCGCATACCCGAACTTTCCACCTGGAATATTCCGATAGTCTGGCCGGAAGTTAAAAGTTTATAGGTATTACTATCATCCAAAGGAATATTATCAATATCGATATTCTGTCCTCTGGTTTTTTGGATGATTTTTTGCGTCTGGTCAATCACTGTCAGTGTCCTTAATCCTAAGAAATCTACTTTTAATAAACCAATCTTTTCTAAAACTGTCATACTATAACCGGTGGTTATCTGGCCATCCTGAGTTTCGAATAAAGGCGTATAATTATCCAGAGGCTTATCGGCAATAACTACGCCTGCAGCATGGGTAGAGGCATGGCGGTTAAGGCCTTCAAGAGAAAGAGCCGTAACAATTAATTTAGTTATCCGGGGGTCGTTTTTATAAAGGTTCTTCAATTCCGATTCACTTTCTAAGGCATCTTTTAAAGTAAGGTTGGGGTCTGGCGGGATCATTTTGGCGAGCCGGTCAACATCCGCATAAGCAAGGCCCATAACCCTGCCTACATCTCTGACCACCGCGCGTGCCTGCATTGTACCGAAAGTAATAATCTGGGCAACGTTGCCTTTCCCGTATTTTTTGGTCACATAATCAATAACCTCGTTCCTTCTTTCGTAACAGAAATCGATATCGATATCAGGAAGCCCTAATCTTTCCGGATTGAGGAAGCGTTCAAAGAGCAAACCGTATTTTAAAGGGTCGATGTCAGTTATGCCTAAAAGATAACTCACCAGGCTACCCGCAGCTGAACCGCGGCCAGGCCCCACCGGAATATGGTTACTTTTAGCATAATGAATAAAATCCCAGACAATTAAAAAATAACTCACAAAACCTCTATCTTTAATGAGGTTTAATTCGTGTTCCAGGCGTTCCTTTATTGCGGCAGGTGCATCAGGAAATTTTTCTTTTAATCCTAATTCGCTGAGTTCCCTTAAATATTCCTCTTTAGTTTTACCTTCGGGCGGTTCATAGCGGGGTAAATGTATCTTGGAAAAATCTAATTCTAGATTACAACGGCTGGCGACCTCTACGGTATTGGTGACAGCCTGCGGTA
The DNA here is from genome assembly GCA_020063525.1 of Candidatus Omnitrophota bacterium. GTDB lineage: Bacteria > Omnitrophota > Gorgyraeia > Gygaellales > Profunditerraquicolaceae > UBA1562. The sequence goes on along the minus strand of JAGUUJ010000051.1, from coordinate 3,497 downwards.
TATCTTTAAAAAGCTCCTTCATCTCCTGGGGAGATTTAAAATAAAATTCATCGGTTTGAAAACGCAACCTATTAGGGTCACTAAGCGTTGTCTGAGTCTGGATACAAAGCAGAACCTCATGGCTTGCGGCATCTTCCTTAGACAGATAATGCACATCATTGGTGGCAATAAGCGGTATATTTAGCTCTTTGGATATTTTTATTAATCCCGTATTAACTATTTTCTGTTCCGGGATAAGGTTTTCCTGTATTTCCAGATACAAGTTATCTTTGCCCATTATATTTAAATAATCATCCGCGGTTTTTAAAGCATCGTTAAACCGCCTTTGCTGTAATAGGATGGGTATTTCGCCCTTAAGACAAGCGGTCAGGCCAATAAGGCCTTTCTGATATTGAGAGAGTACTTCCTTGTCAATGCGCGGGCGATAATAAAACCCTTCTAGATTTCCGATAGAAACTAATTTTATCAGGTTTTGATATCCGGTTTCATCGCGGACCAGGAGTATTAAATGGTATGATGCCTCATCAATGCTCCTTGATGCCTTATCCAGGCGGCTGGCCGGCGCAATATAAACTTCGCAACCAATAATGGGTTTTATCCCGGCTTTCTGGGCTTCCATATAAAAATCTATTGCGCCGAACATATTGCCGTGATCGGTAATAGCCAGCGAATCCATTTTATACTGCTTTGCTCGCTCTAAAAGTTGGGGTATGCGGCAGGCACCATCGAGTAGGCTAAATTGGGTATGCAGATGGAGGTGGATAAATTCAGAATGCGGCATTGTGTTAGTAACTAGTAAATTAGTAACTCGTAACTAGTAATTTTGAGATTACGAAAAATTGAATGCCCTTGTGCGTATTTTTTAATTACGAGTTACTAGTTACTAGCTTACGAGTTACGGAATTATTCCCACTCAATCGTTGCTGGAGGTTTAGATGAGATATCGTAAACTACGCGGTTAACACCTTTTACTTCATTAATAATACGGTGGGAAATTTTCTCAAGGACTTCGTAAGGGAGCTTTGCCCAGTCTGCAGTCATACCATCGAAACTGGTAACACAGCGCAAAGCCGCCACATTTTCATAAGTGCGTTCATCGCCCATCACTCCTACGCTTTTTATAGGCAGGAGCACGGCGAATGACTGCCAGACTTGTTCGTAGAGATTGGCATTTCTAATCTCGTCAATTACGCGCCGGTCAACTTCCCGCAGCAGGTTAAGACGCGCAGGAGTCACCTCCCCGATAATCCTGATGGCTAAACCCGGGCCGGGAAAAGGCTGACGATAGATTACTGTATCAGGCAGCGCCAATTCACGGGCAATCTGGCGCACTTCGTCTTTAAATAAGTCTCGCAGCGGTTCAATGAGTTTAAGCTTCATATGAGCAGGTAATCCGCCGACGTTATGATGGCTCTTGATACGGCTTGAGGGTGCGCCCCCAGGAGAAATCGACTCAATTACATCAGGATACAACGTACCCTGGCCTAAGAATTTTACGCCTTTGAGCTTAGCAGCTTCTTCTTCAAAGACTTTGACGAATTCATCGCCGATGAGCTTTCTTTTTTCTTCCGGGTCGGTTATACCCTTAAGGCGCTTTAAAAACCGCTTACTTCTATCTACGTAACCTAAGTTTAAATGGAAGGTATTACGGAATACCTTTTTTATCTGTTCAGGTTCATCTTTTCTTAACAGGCCGTTATCAATAAAAACACATCTTAATCTTCTGCCTATGGCTTTATGGATTAATAGCGCTGCTACCGAAGAATCTACCCCGCCGCTTAAGCCCAGAACCACTTTGTCTTTTTCCACTGTCTTTTTTATAGTCTCAATGGACTCGCGAATGAACGATTGCATTGTCCAGCGGCCAAGACAGCCGCAAATTTTAAATAAAAAGTTTCCGAGAATCTGAGTACCTTTATCAGTATGGGTTACTTCCGGATGGAATTGCACGCCGAATATCTTTAGTTTTTTATTGCCAAAAGCTGCAATAGGGGCGTTAGGGGTATGGGCAAGGTTCTGAAATCCGGGCGGCAATTTTGTCACATAATCACCGTGGCTGGCCCAACAGGTTAAATTTCCCGGAAGATTGCTAAATAAATCCCGGTTATTATCAATAAACAATTCTGTCTTTCCATATTCACGCTCTTTTGTATGCTTGACTCTGCCGCCTAACATCTCCGCAATAACCTGCATACCATAGCAAATGCCTAATATAGGAACTCCTAATTTAAAGATCGCCTTATCCGGATAAAAACCTTTCTTGCTCACTACTGATAAGGGGCTACCGGAAAGTATTAACCCCCGAGGCGAAAGAGAGGCGAGCTCTTTTGCGGGTGTATTATAAGGTATGAGCTTGGAGAATACTTTGTTTTCCCTGACGCGCCGCGCAATTAATTGAGTGTACTGCGAACCGAAATCTAAGATAAGTATAGCTTGTCTGGTCATTTACCCATCCCCACTCTTTGGCCAACCTGGAAGATTTTTCCTTCGGTCTGTATCGAAGGAGCAATGATAATTTCCACTTCGTGCATCTGTTTTAAATTAGCTGCACCCAGTGAGCCCATCGATGTTTTCAATGCCCCCATTAAATTCTGCGAACCATCATCAACCTTAGCCGGGCCAAAAATAATATCTTTGAGCGTTCCGGTTGTGCCGACGTATATACGCGTGCCGCGCGGTAAGTTCACATGAGAGGTTGCCATGCCCCAATGAAAACCCTTACCCGGCGCTTCTTTTGCGCGGGCAAAACTTGAACCAATCATTACTGCATCCGCTCCGCAGGCGAATGCCTTACAGATATCTCCGCCGCGGCTCATACCGCCATCAGTAATTATAGGAACATATTTACCTTTCTTTTTATAATAAAAATCTCTGGCAGAGGCAGCATCTACAGTGGCAGTCACTTGAGGCACGCCGATACCTAATACGCCCCTCGTAGTACAGGCAGCGCCCGGGCCAATGCCAATTAACAATGCCGTAGCACCGGTTTCCATAAGTGCCAATGTTGTCTCATAGGTCACGCAGTTACCGATAATCACCGGAATTTTTGTTGCTCTACAGAATTTAAATAAGTCCAAACCCTTGTAATCTTTGGAAATATGTTTTGTGGTAGTTACTGTGGATTGCACCACAAACATATCTGCACCTGCGGCAATTGAGATTTTAGCAAATTTCTCTGCATGGCTAGGTATACAGCTTACTACTGCTATAGCCTTTTTTCTCTTAATCTCTTCTATTCTTTTGGAAATCAGTTTTTCTTTGATAGGAGTGTTGTATATTGATTGGATTAATTCTGTGGCTTTCTCGGGGTTGCTCTTGGCAATCTTTTCTAAAACTGTGTCGGGATTTTCATAACGCGTTTGCACTCCGTCAAGGTTTAATACCGCAATGCCGCCTAAATTCGAGAGCTCAACAGCAAACCCGACATCCACCACTCCATCCATCGCAGCTGCTAATATGGGTATCTTAAATTTTTCACCCGCGATTTCAAAAGCAGT
>JAGUUJ010000077.1 GCA_020063525.1 Candidatus Omnitrophota bacterium | reverse complement strand
TTGGTCAAAAATATTGCCCGGATAAAGGGCGAGGTCAATGCGGATTTTCTGCCCATTACCAGCGACCGCACAGGTTTTATAAAAGATACCCCGCAATACATAAAATTCCTTGAGGTGATGGAGCGGGTTATCAAGAGAATAAAGCCTGTTTTGGATGATCTCTCAGATTATAAAGAGAATAAACGTGCTAGAAAGGCGCTTACAGAAGTATTAGAAAGGGTTAAAAATGCGCTCATCCTTAACCCTGATTACTGCCCCGAAGGTTTAATTCCTATAGCCGAGAGCATATCTGATGTTGGGGAGCCGGGGTACATTTCACAAGCTAAAGACAAAGTACCCTCCGTAAATAAAGAGCAAAGAATAGAGGCAGAACAAAAGAAGACACGGAAAAGAAAACCCGCGGTTAAGAGGCTAACTCCCACAGCGGTCATTAAGAAATTAAAGTTAGGACAGCAGGGGGTAAGTTGTTGCATTGAACATCTTGGTCCTGATAGCGAGGAATGTCTTACCGAGGGCACAATTATTTATATAAACCGCGACCACCCGCTGTATCAAAAGGAAGCCCAAAAGAAAGATACATACATACTGCATATAGCGCGCTTGCTTACCCAGGAAATCTGCCTGATGAAAGACCCGCGCAGTCCCCGACAGGCCTTCCAAAGACAAAGCAAGCTCCTGCGCGACGCCCTCATAGAAAAAGAGAGAGATAATCCCAATCGGCCATCGGCATAAAGAGGTTGACAAAAAGTAGGAACCAGATAAAATAGAATACTACGTAAACGAAAGGGGATAATTCTTTTTTATGGAAAAAGTAAGATTATATTATGACTCCAAAGGAAACACTTTAAATATTTGGTTTGACGATCCTCAGAAAGAGTATATCTGCGAGGAGACTGGCGAAGAGGTGATTTTAGTCAAAGATAAAAGAGGAAAAGTAATTGGTTTTGAAAAGCTGAATTTTCTTACGCATCCTAAAGAAGTAATCAAGACTATACCCGTTGAAGTCTTGGTAAGTTAACCATGTTTTCACCTAAAAATAGTTCCCACTTTTTACTTGAAATAGTTCCCAAATTGGAGAAAAATAAATTTTTATACTTGTATAAAAATTGACCTAACAGGAAGATAATATTTGGGTTACAACAAAAACTATTTGACCATGCTAAACAGTGTCTTAAAATTTAGATGGTATAATAATGAGTGGGCGTATTCCTGTAGGGTTGTGGACCTGTGTGAATATATCGTTAAGTTTGGCATATAGTTACGAATTATTTATCGCAGAATAATTGCAATGAAAAATTCTGAAATACATATTGTCTGGTACGCTGATCTGGATAAACTGGATTTAAACGACCCGTGGGTTAAAAAATGGTGGATTCAACAAGTGCTAACTCATGGAAGGTTAGAAGATATAAAAAAATTAGATTTTGATGAAGTAAGAAAGATATTATCTTCTCTACATTTGGATTCTAAAATAAAATCGCTGTGGGAGGATTATTTCAGACATCAAGATGCAGATACTGACAAGCCTGCAAGAAGAAGTGCTTAGGATTTTTGCCGAGACTCAAGAGGCAGAACTTTTCTATTTAACTGGCGGAACGGCATTGGCAGGTTTTTATTTACAACATAGGCTCTCTAGAGACTTAGATCTATTTACAACCGAGGAAGAGGCAATTGGGTATATGGGCGATCGGCTTAAAAATAATCTTGAGGCCAAAGGAATTCAGGCAAAGACAATCAGAAGGCTTAAGAGCTTTTACGAAATATTGGCTTCGGGAGAAAAGATGAATACCCCCATTCATCTGGCCCTGGATAGCCCATTTAGATTTGAGGAACCAAGAGAAAAATTTTTAGGGGTTAAGGTCGACAGTCTTCTCGATATCGCCACAAACAAACTCTTGACTGTTTTTGGTAGGGCTGAACCCAGGGATTTCGTGGATGTATTCTTTTTGATAAAAGAAAAATTTTCTTTAGCCGAACTCATAGAGAAAAGCAAACTTAAGGACCCAGGTTTAGATGAATACTATCTTGCTATTGCTTTCCATCGAGTGGAAGAATTCCCTGAAGATATATCAAAGTTTCCTGTAAGTATGGTTAATCCACTGGACATCAAAGAGATGAAGGATTATTTTATAAGTCAGGCCTTATTACTTTTGGATAAAGCTAAAGAAAAGGAAAAATAGAAGTGGTATAAAAAAATACTTCCCACCTTTTGCTTAAAAAAGACCTTTATGGAGAAATTAAAATTACCGGTCGTTAAAGGAAGAACTCCTAAATCAAAACGACTCTCAATGGACGATTATCTAAAATTCGTTTATCTGAATTTAAAATATACCTTAGATAGAAAGGCGAATAGAAAATCGAAAAGACAGGCTGCGGTAAATGTGCCCTTTATTTTCTAAATCTTTAGGGCCAAAACAGGGACTGCTTGGGCTCAAGTTGCTAGTGCAACACTTAACTTTGATATAATAGGTATAATAATATCAGGAAACAATGTGATACCAGAATTCAATAAAGATGGGTATTTGCCCAAGGGGATATATAAAGCTACTCTCGAGGAAATCAATGAGAGATTCGGTAAAGGTTCGGCACGACGAGAAAAGCTGTTTAGAAATATAATCTCTCTGGTTAAGCTCTTGCGTAAACACAAAGGTAGTATAAGTAGATTTCTTTTGAATGGTAGTTATGTTACTTCTAAAGAGGAACCCAGGGATTTTGACTACATACTAATTTTAAAAAATGATTTTGATTTAGATTCTCCAGAGGCCAGACAATTACTTTGTTCTGAAGAGTTGTTCAATGCACATATGCTATTTGCAATGGAAGAAGATACCACTGAATGTCAAGAAGTAATAGGCTTTTTTGGACACGATAGGGAGGCTAGATCAAAGGGGTTAGTGGAGGTGATATTATGATAAAAAATGATCGTCAACTTAAAATTACTAAGCAGAGGCTTAATGAGTTAAAGGAAGGGCTGGAGAGAATAGGTAAGAAATATTCTTCCAACAAGAAAAAATGTGAATTTCTTAGTAAAGGATATTTGTTACACATAGAACAACTAAGGAATGAGATAACAGAATATGAGAAGATGAAAAAGTCTCCCTTGCCTAAGGTGCTTCGGGCCCATGACCTTGATGAGATAAGCCGTCAACTTGTAAGGTTACGACTCGCCAGAGGACTTACCCAAGCAGAGCTTGCTGCTCGGATAGGTTGCAAGCAGGCTGATGTATCACGCCTGGAACGAGAGGACTACCAGGGATACACAATCGGTCAGTTAAAGAAAATAGCAGCAAACCTTGATGCAGAGATAGAGATAGATTTAATTCCAGTGTAAAGGCATGAAGAAGCTACCAAAATTTTCCCGCCCAAGCGGGATCCCGATGGCTACCTATAAGAGCTACATCGGGAAAAACCCTGCCTGCCGGCAGGCAAGCACTACCC
>JAGUUJ010000047.1 GCA_020063525.1 Candidatus Omnitrophota bacterium | reverse complement strand
GATTATTAAAATAAATACGGATAAAATAAAAGAAGAATTAAAGCGGGGTAAAATTGTTATTGTAGCCGGTTTTCAAGGCGTAACTTTGAATCAGGATATCACTACTTTAGGTAGAGGAGGTTCGGATTTAACTGCTGTTGCCCTGGCAAAAGAACTGGCGGCGCGTGAGTGTGAAATTTACACTGATGTAGAAGGTATCTATACTACTGATCCCCGGATAGAACCCAAAGCAAAAAAAATCAAAGCCATTACCTATGATGAGATGTTAGAGATGGCCTCACTGGGCGCACAAGTAATGCAGGCGCGTTCTATTGAGGTGGCAAAAAAATTCAATGTAGATATACATGTGCGTTCAAGTTTTAACGATCAAGCTGGAACGATGATTACTAAGGAGGTTAAAAGAATGGAAGGCGTGGCTGTTAGCGGAGTAACCCTGAATAAGAACGAGGCAAAGCTCACAATTTGCAATGTTCCTGACCGGCCGGGTATTGCGGCGAGAATATTTAAGGAATTAGCCGGTAAAGGAATAAACGTAGATATGATAGTGCAGAATGTCAGCCATACCCGTCAGACTGATATATCTTTTACCGTAAATAAAACAGATGTCCACAAAACTCTGAAGCTTACTAAAAAAGTTGCTAAGAGTATCGGGACAGGAGAGGTTTTGCAAGATGAGGATATAGCGCGGGTTTCAGTAGTAGGAGTGGGGATGAAATCTCATCCGGGTGTTGCCGCGACCATGTTCGGTGCTCTTGCGGATAACAAAATCAATATAGAGATGATTTCTACTTCTGAAATAAGTATTTCGTGTATTATCCAGAAGAAATTTGCTGAGACCGCGGTCAGGGCATTACACGATAAATTCGGATTAGGAAAAAAGGAGAGGGTGTATGTCTAGAGTAAGATTATACGATACGACCCTGCGCGATGGAGCGCAAGGAGAAGGTATTTCCTATTCCGTAATGGATAAAATTCGTATTGCCCAGGAATTAGATAATTTAGGCATACATTATATTGAAGGCGGCTGGCCAGGTTCTAATCCTAAAGATATGGAGTTTTATTTAAGGATGAGCAAGAAACCTCTTAAGAATAGCCAACTTGTTGCCTTTGGGTCAACCCGCAGGGCACACACCCAGGTTTCACAGGATAATAATCTTAAGGCGATTCTTAAATCTCAAGCTAAGGTGGTCACTATCTTTGGCAAAACATGGGATTTGCATATCAGAGATGTCTTAAAAACTACCCTTGATGAGAATTTGAATATGATTAAAGATACCGTAAGTTCTCTTGTCTCTCGAGGTCTGACTGTATTTTATGATGCCGAACATTTTTTTGATGCCTATAATGTCAATAAAGATTATAGTTTAAAATGTTTGTTGACTGCGCAGGAAGCAGGTGCAAAGGCCGTGGTTTTATGCGATACAAACGGCGGGACCCTTACTTCTAGCGTGATGAAGATTGTTAAAGAAGTGCGGCCAAAAATCAATGTTTGGTTAGGTATCCATTGCCATAATGATTCAGATTTAGCTGTAGCAAATTCTCTGGCAGCGGTTGAGGCAGGCGCTGATATGGTGCAGGGCACAATCAACGGCTATGGTGAGCGCTGCGGCAATGCGGATTTGATTCCTATTATCGCAAACCTCAAGGTAAAAATGGGCATTGACTGTATTAATGATGAGAAGTTAAAAGACCTAACCCGCATTTCACATTTTGTCAGCGAGCTCAGCAATATGAAACAAAGAAGCGACCAGCCTTATACGGGTTTGTCTGCATTTGCGCATAAGGGCGGCGTGCATATTAACGCGGTAATGAAGAATCCTAAAACCTACGAACACATTGAGCCGGCGCTTGTAGGAAACCGGCGCAGGATTTTAGTTTCTGAGCTGGCGGGTAAGACTGGAGTATTAATCCGGGCCAAAGACTTAGAGCTGGATTTAAGCAAAGAGGACCCCAAGACAAAAAAGATTTTAAAGCTCGTGCAGAACTTAGAACACCAAGGTTATCATTTTGAAGCAGCAGAGGCTTCCTTTGAATTACTGATGAAAAGGGCACTGAAGAAATATAAAAGATTTTTTGACTTAGAAGGTTTTCGCGTGGTAATAGAGAAACGTTCGGATAAGAAGATTACTTCAGAGGCAGTTATTAAATTAAAGGTAAAAGGCACAAAAGAGCATACTGCCGCGGAAGGCGATGGCCCGGTAAATGCCCTGGATAACGCCCTGCGCAAAGCGCTTAAAGATTTTTATCCGACGTTATCAAAAATGCACCTTTCTGATTTTAAGGTGCGCGTGTTGGATGAAAAGGCAGGCACTGCCGCGCGCGTGCGTGTCCTTATCCAATCACAAGACGAAACAGATACCTGGAGCACTATCGGGGTATCGGGAAATATTATCGAAGCATCTTGGCAGGCACTGGTGGATTCAGTAGAATATAAACTTATAAAAGATAACGCAAGTTAATTGGCCATACATGAATGAAATCCCATCCCGCTATAATCCCAAAGAGACCGAAGATAAATGGTATAAGTTTTGGGAAGAAAATAATTTTTTTGCGGCAAAACCTAATCCCTCCAAAAAAAAACCTTTCTGCATAGTTATCCCGCCGCCCAATGTTACCGGAATTCTGCATATGGGCCATGCCTTGAATAATACTATTCAGGATATTCTTATCCGCTACCATAGGATGAAAGGCGAAGAATCTCTTTGGATGCCCGGCACTGACCATGCAGGTATTGCCACGCAAAATGTGGTAGAAAAAGCTATTGCCAAGGAGGGGCTGAAGCGCCAGGATTTAGGGAGAGAGAAATTCATCGAAAGAGTCTGGCAGTGGAGAGAGCAATACGGTTTAACTATCATCCATCAGTTGAAGAAACTTGGTGCTTCCTGCGATTGGTCAAGGACGCGTTTCACTATGGATGAAGCGTATTCTCAGGCAGTGATAGAGGTATTTGT
>JAGUUJ010000038.1 GCA_020063525.1 Candidatus Omnitrophota bacterium | reverse complement strand
TAAGGAGAGATTGTATGTCTAAGATTGTAGCAGCAGCGGTTATAAAAGGTGCCCACAACATTTTTAAACAAGCATCTGACTTTTTGGATAAGGCAATTAAAGAGAAGGGCGCGGGGGGAAAAATCGGCTTTCCTGAGACCGCATTTTATCTTCCTTTGGCTAATGCGCTTATGGGCGTAAAAGTCGAAACTTTAAAAGACGCATTACCGATTTTAGAACACGCAAAATCCCTTTTACCCAGTATTCCTTCAGAAAAGGTCTGGCTTCCTTATTTAGGCGATGCCTTAAACGCAGGGATGTCTACATTATTTTGCGAAGAAATAATTGTAGCACTGCGTTATCTTTATGGCCAGGAACCCCAAAAGGATTGCAATGGATTCTTTACTGATACGATTATGCGTTCTTTAGGAATACAGCTTGTAGACGGACGTATGCCTGGATTTGCTGCTATATTGGGAGCAGCTCCTGATAATAAAACAGCAGTAGATATTGTGCGGGAATTGCAACAGAGAAATATTTTAATCTTTGTTGGCTCCTCAGTTAAAGGCCTCTCAATTATTGACCAGTTATTAGAAGAAAATGTGCAGATGGGCTGGGATAATTATATTGTTCCCTATGGCCGCGATACTATATCGGCGATATACCCTTTGAATTGGGCAATTCGTTCCGCATTAACCTTTGGCGGAATTAAGCCTGGACAGGCGCAAAAATGCCTTTTATATGCCAAAGAGCGCGTATTTGCCTTTGGTTTAGTTTTGGGCGAACTCGACGATATAAAATACGCTACGGGTGCGGGTGCAATAAATATGGGTTTTCCTATAATTGCCGATACTGATATCCCGGAAATAAAACCCTCAGGTATTACTACTTACGAAGCATTGGTTAAAGAATTAGATTATAAGAAGATCGTGCCGCGTTGTATTGAGGTAAGGGGGGTAAAAGTCAAAGTTACCTCAATACCTATACCCGTTCCTTATGCTGCGGCATTTGAAGGCGAGCGGGTGAGAAAAGAGCAATTATATGTTGAATTCGGCGGTAAGAGCAGTGCGTCATTTGAGTACCTGACGACTAAAAAATCAGAAGAGGTAGAAGATGGTTTGGTCGAACTCTTAGGCCCGGATATTGAGGGGCTTGAAAAAGATAATAAATTTATGCCTTTGGCAATTATTGTTGAGGTAGCTGGACGCAAAATGCAGAAAGATTTTGAGCCGATTCTGGAACGCCAGATACACCGGTTTATAAATTATGCGATGGGCCTGATGCATATCGGGCAGCGGGATATGAACTGGATAAGGATATCCAATGATGCCTTTAATAAAGGTTTCCGGCTTAAACACATTGGTATTATTTTACATGCTATGTTGCATCAGGAATACAGTGCCATTGTAGATAAAGTGCAAGTTAAAATTTATACTAAATTATCTGATGTAGAGAAGTTATTACCTGGCGCAAAGAAGGTATTTGATGAGCGCGATGAGCGTATCAGCGGTATGACTGATGAGAGTGCGGATACATTTTATTCCTGTTTACTCTGTCAATCGTTCGCTCCTAATCATGTCTGTATTATTACGCCGGAACGCTTAGGGTTATGCGGGGCATATTCCTGGCTTGATGGTAAGGCATCCTATGAAATCGTTCCTACAGGACCAAATCAACCTGTCTTAAAAGGACAGATGCTGGATGAGAAATTAGGGCAGTGGAAGAATATAAATGATTTTGTTTATCAGAAGTCTAACAAGGCTATTGAAAAGGTAAGTATGTATTCACTTATGGATAGCCCTCAGTCAAGTTGTGGTTGCTTCGAATGTATCGTAGCAATAATCCCTGAGGCAAATGGGTTTATGATTGTGCATCGCGATTATGCTGGTATGACTCCCAGCGGTATGACCTTTACGACCTTAGCCGGCTCAGTAGGCGGAGGCGTGCAAACCCCGGGTTTCTTAGGCGTGGGTAAGTTATATATAGTAAGTAAGAAGTTTATCTTGGCTGAGGGGGGGCTCAAACGATTAGTCTGGATGCCCAAAGAATTAAAGGAACTCTTGGGCGATAAATTAAGAAAACGCGCTCAAGATTTAGGTGAATCGGATTTAATTGATAAAATTGCTGATGAGACTCAAGCTACAACGCAAGAAGAGTTATTGACTTTCTTACAGAAGGTGAATCACCCGGCTTTAGAGATGCCGCCTATATTATAATTTTTCTAAATGACTAAGCCTAAACTATTTTTAATCGATGCTACGGCTTTATGCTACAGGGCATTCTATGCTATCGCAAGCCTTTCTACGACTTTCGGCCAGCCTACAAATGCTATATACGGTTTTATAAATATGTTAAATAAGATTTTAAAAGAAAAAAATCCCCAGTTTCTGGCGGTATGTTTTGATGTCTCCAGGGATACCTTTAGGCTTAAGAAATTTGCAGAATATAAAATAAATCGCCCCCCCATGCCGAATGAACTATCCAGCCAGATCCCCCTGATAAAAGAGATAATTTCTGCTTACGGAATTACTATATTCGAGCAGGAAGGTTATGAAGCAGATGATATTATTGCTACCCTTGCCAGGAAAGCAAAAGAAGAAGGCATATCTACAACTATCGTCAGTTCCGATAAAGATATGCTGCAGTTAGTAGACGAAGATACAGCGGTATTTAGCCCATATAAAGATGAAGGCATAATTTACGATGAAAAGAAGGTATCGGAACGCTTTGGAATAGGGCCAGAGAGGATAACCGATATTGTCGCGCTTATGGGGGATGATGTAGATAATATTCCGAGCGTACCCGGTATCGGAGAAAAGACTGCGGTAGCGCTAATTAAAGAATTCGGCTCTTCGGAGAAATTATTAAGTAACATTGACAAAATAAAATCAGAAAAAATAAAAACAGCTATCAAAAATAATATTGATACAATAAAATTAAATAAAGAATTAGCCGTATTAGATAAAAAGATAGATTTAGATTTTAATTTGGATAAATTAAAGCTCACCGAACCCAATCACCAGGAGTTATTCAGGTTATTTAAATTCCTTGAATTTAAGAAACTTCTGAAAGATTTGGAAGTCAGGGAAGATAAAACGCCGGATATAGGGGTAGATACCTTCCAAGATAAAGAATTAAAAGATTTAATAAATCCGCAAGACGAACTTATTTTATGCGGCGATAATTTAGGCAGCCTCATATTCCATGCAAAGGGTAAATTTTTCAGAATCACTCATCCCGGAGCAAACCTGAAAGCCATTTTATCAAATCCTCAGATAAAGAAGATAGGCCACGACCTGAAGAAAATAAATGTATCTTTAGCAAAGCAAGATACTGTCTTGGATGGGCTATATTTTGATACTATGGTAGCTGGTTATCTAATCAATCCTTCTAAATCAGGGTACAATTTAAATGATTTGGCCTGGGATTATTTAGACGGGTTACTAAAGTCCGATTCTATGAATAACGTGGAGGCGGTTAACATCATTAAGCAATTAAAACCGAAATTAGAAAGAGAATTGCGCGATAAATCGCTTTTTAATCTTTTTACTGAGATTGAGATGCCTCTGGTTGAAGTATTAGCCCAAATGGAATTAACCGGAATAAAATTAGACTTAGAAATATTAAATAAACTCTCCAAAGATTTAGAGGAAAGACTGATTAAATTAATCGAAGATATTTATGAGGCAAGCGGCAGTCAATTTAACATCAATTCTCCGAAACAGTTGAGGGATATCTTGTTTGAGAAATTAAAATTACCTATTATCAAAAGATCCAAAACCGGCCCGTCTACCGATGAGGAGGTTTTGAGAAAATTGGCTAATAAGCATAAACTGCCGGCCTTGTTATTAGAGTATCGCCAGTTGACCAAACTGAAATCTACTTATATAGATGCCCTGCCGGATTTGGTAGACCCGAAGACCGGCAGGATACACACTTCTTTTAATCAAACTGCTACAGAAACCGGCAGGCTCAGCTCCAGTGAACCGAACCTGCAGAATTTACCCATAAAGACAGATTTAGGCAGGAATATAAGGCGGGCAGTCATTGCATTTAGTAAGGATAGCTATCTTTTGTCTTGCGATTATTCACAAGTAGAATTAAGAATTTTAGCACATTTATCAAAAGACAAAAATTTGATTTCTGCATTTAAGGACGACAAAGATGTTCATAAAATCACCGCTTCTTTAATCTATGGGTTAGAAGAAAAAGATATTACCGATCCAATGCGCGAGACCGCAAAAAGAGTAAATTTTGGAATTATTTATGGTCTCACCTCTTTTGGGCTTTCCCGGGATTTAGGTATAAGCGTTGATGAGGCCCAGGCATTTATCGAGGCATATTTTTCAAGATACCCTAAAGTCAAAGATTACGTTCAAGAACAGATTAACCATGCAAAAAAAGAAGGATTTGTGACTACAATCTTAGGCAGGAGAAGATATATTCCCGAAATTAATAATAAAAATCAGAGCATACGCTTACTTGCGGAAAGGCAGGCGATAAACACGCCTATACAGGGTTCAGCGAGTGACTTAATAAAGTTAGCAATGGTCAAGATACATGAACAGATAAAAACAAATGCCCTTAAGACGAGGATGATTATCCAAATTCACGATGAATTAGTGTTTGATGTGCTCAAAGAAGAAATGGAGGAATTTGTAGATTTGACAAGAGATAATATGGAGAATGTTCTGGAATTAGACGTGCCGACAAAGGTGGATATTAAAAAAGGTCAAAATTGGCTGGAAATGAAGGAGGTGGAATGAAAATAGCTATTTGCGCTTCTGAGGTTGTGCCGTTTGCTAAAACGGGTGGATTAGCAGATGTAACAGGGGCATTGCCTTTGGAGTTAGAATCGTTAAACCAGGAAGTGATAATTATTATGCCCCGGTATAAAGCTATCCAGGAGCCTAAGTTTAGCGTTCAGAGATTAAAACCGGATATCTCTTATTCGGTTATCGGAAAGAACGCAAAGGTATATTTTATAGAGAACGATATGTACTTTAACCGTGATGGTTTATACGGGGATAAAGCCGGAGATTATAAAGACAATCTGGATAGGTTTTCTTATTATAGCAGGAGGGCGCTTGAGTTATTGAAAGAGATAGATTTTGCCGCAGATATTATTCATTGTCATGATTGGCAGAGTGCATTGATCCCAGTATATTTAAAGACATTGCACATAGACAATCCCTTTTATCAAAATACCAAGACAATATTTACCATACACAATATAGGTTATCAGGGGCTATTTTCTAAAGAGGAATTTCCGAAGTTAGGCATGGACTGGAAGTTCTTTAATATGGAGATGCTTGAATTCTATGGCAAGATTAATCTTTTAAAAGGCGGTATAGAATTTTGCGACATCATCAATACAGTTAGCCCTACTTACAGTAAAGAGATACAGACTAAAGAATTTGGCTATGGCTTGGAAGGGATCTTGACTAAACGTAAAAACGATGTATTCGGTATATTAAATGGCCTGGATTATTCTATCTGGAATCCTAAGACTGACAAATTTATCATTAAGAATTATTCTATAGAAAATTTGCACGATAAATACAAGAATAAGGAAGACCTGCAGAGAATTTGTAAATTGCCTATAAAAACTGATGTTGCGCTTTTTGGCATTGTCTCCCGTCTAGCTGAACAAAAAGGATTTGATATATTGGCAGATGCCATGGAGAAGATTTGTAAGATGAATTTACAGCTGGTTATTTTAGGCACAGGCGATTTGAAATACCATGTTATTTTAGAGAATATCGTAAAAAAATACCCTAAGGATATTTCTCTGCATTTGAAATTTGACGACCCGTTAGCCCATAAGATATATGCAGGTTCAGATGTATTTCTTATGCCCTCAAAATATGAACCCTGCGGTTTGGGTCAGCTGATTAGCATGAGCTATGGCACTATACCGCTTGTGTTTAAAACCGGCGGGTTAGCTGATACCGTAACCGAAGATGATGGATTCATATTTGATAAATATAAAAAAGAAGACTTGATTAAAACGATAGATAAGGCGAGCAAGGCATTTAAAGGTAAAAAGAAATGGCCACAACTTATGCAAAGGGCCATGCAAAATAATTTTTCCTGGAAGGAATCTGCTAAAAAGTATCTGGCGCTGTATGAGAAGGCAAAGTCACGATAAGAGAAGACTAATTTTAGGACTCACGGGCAGCTTTGGCAGTGGAAAGACCACTGTA
The DNA here is from genome assembly GCA_020063525.1 of Candidatus Omnitrophota bacterium. GTDB lineage: Bacteria > Omnitrophota > Gorgyraeia > Gygaellales > Profunditerraquicolaceae > UBA1562. The sequence goes on along the minus strand of JAGUUJ010000038.1, from coordinate 2,740 downwards.
GCCGGGATTTTCAGGTCTTTAGGCGCAAAAACAATCGATGCAGATAAAATTGCCCACAGGCTTATTAAACCCCGGACTAAAATATATAAAAAGATAATTGATACTTTCGGCAAGGATATTCTCAAGAAAAATAGAGCCATTGACCGGGACAAATTAGCCCGGATTGTATTCAACAATAAACTTTTGCTAACAAGATTAAACAGGATTATGCATCCTGAGGTAATTGGGGTTATTAAGGAAAAGATAAAAAAATACCCTGGAAAAGTTATCATCTTAGATGCGCCTTTACTTATTGAAGCAGGATTAGAAAAAACAGTAGATAAGTTGATTGTGGTAACAATAACAAGAGAAGAACAAATAAAAAGAATCTGCAAAAAAACAGGTCTTAACAGACCGGATATATTAAAAAGGATCGAAGCGCAGATTTCGCAAAACGTGAAGTCACGTTTTGCGAATTTTATAATAGATAATAGCGGAAAAATTGAAAAGACAAAGAAACAGGTGAAACAAATAAGGAGGTTGTTGTGGAGAAATTAGATATCGGAAGTCTAAAAGAGATAAAAATTACCGAGCTAAATAAATTAGCTAAAGAACTGAATGTCAACGGGGTAAGCGGGCTTAGAAAGCAAGACTTAATCTTTAAGATACTGCAGGCTCAGGCGGAAAAAGAAGGCCTTATGTTTGGGGAGGGCGTCTTAGAAATCTTATCTGAAGGATTCGGCTTCCTGAGGTCGCCGAATTATAATTATTTGCCCTGTCCCGACGATATTTATGTGTCTCCTTCGCAGATAAGAAAGTTCGACTTAAGGACAGGGGATACAGTCAGCGGCGAGATACGCCCGCCAAAAGAAGGGGAAAAATATTTTGCGCTTTTAAAAGTCCAGGCAGTCAACTTCGAGAATCCTGAAGAGGCAAAAGAAAAGATACTCTTTGATAACCTTACACCCATATATCCCCATGATGAATTTAACCTGGAGACAAAGCCCGATGAGATATCCATGCGCGTTATTGATCTGCTCGCGCCTATCGGTAAAGGCCAGCGTGGCCTGATTGTTGCGCAGCCCTATAGCGGCAAAACCGTGCTATTGCAGAAGATTGCTAATTCTATAACTACTAATCACCCTGATGTTATATTAATTGTCCTCCTGATAGACGAACGCCCGGAGGAAGTTACGGATATGCAAAGGCATGTTAAGGGCGAAGTAATATCCTCGACGTTTGATGAACCCCCTGAGAGGCATGTTCAGGTTTCCGAAATTGTTCTGGAGAAAGCAAAAAGGCTCGTAGAACACAAAAAGGATGTGGTGATTCTCCTGGACAGCATAACACGCTTGGCCAGAGCCTATAACTCTGTTATGCCGCACAGCGGTAAGGTATTATCGGGAGGCATAGATTCCAATGCCTTACAAAAACCAAAGAGATTCTTTGGTGCTGCGCGGGCAGTGGAAGAGGGCGGTAGCCTGACTATTATTGCCACAGCATTAGTGGATACGGGCAGCCGCATGGATGAAGTCATCTTCGAAGAATTTAAAGGTACCGGCAATATGGAACTGCAACTAGATAGAAATTTGTTCCAACGTAGAATTTACCCCGCTATTGATATAAAACGTTCCAATACCCGGCACGAAGAGTTGCTTCTTAAACAAGAACGATTACAAAAAGTTTGGATATTAAGAAAGGTCTTGAATGAACTGAATAATGTGGAGGCGATGGAACTTTTAATTGAGAAATTAGCCAAGACGAAAGATAACGACGAATTCTTAAACAGCATGAACCAATAAAAATCAAAGGAGAAGATAACTATGAAAGACAAGATTCACCCTAAGTATCAGGATAGTGTAATTGTTTGTGCCTGCGGCAATACTATCCATACCCGTTCCACTAAACCCAACATCAGGGTTGAAATATGCTCAAAATGCCACCCGTTCTTTACGGGTAAGCAGAAGTTTGTAGACTCTGCGGGCAGGGTAGATAAATTTATAAAAAAATACGGCAAAAAGAAAACAGCAATAGAGACAGTGACAGAAACAGGAACGGAAACTACCGAAAATGCAGCTTAGTTGGAAAGTTGTTATAGTCTCATAATTAAAACATGATCGAACAATTAGAAAAAATACAAAAACGCTATGAAGAGCTGGAACACCTTTTGGCCTCCTATGAAAATGTATCTGACAAAGAGCAATACAATCAGTATGCAAAAGAGTTGTCAGACCTGAAAGACGCGGTATCTTTGTTTCGAGAATATAAAAAGATAGTCAAAGAAATAAAGGATCTGGAGATTGCGCTCGGCGAAAAACATGACCATGAATTCTTGACATTAGCCAGGACAGAGCTACAAGATTTAAAGAATAAAAGCTCAGACTTAGAGCAAAGGTTAAAAAATATTTTAGCAGGTGAAGATGAAGCCACCGGCCGCGATGTAATCGTTGAAATACGCCAGGGCACAGGGGGTATGGAGGCAGGGTTATTTGCTGCAGACCTTTATCGTATGTACACAAAATATGCTGCAAGGAAAGGCTGGGCTATAGAACCGATGGCAGCGCATCCGACGGAATTAGGAGGATTTAAAGAAATAGTATTTAGCGTAAAGGGTAAAGATGCCTATAAAGGCTTGAGATTTGAAAGCGGAGTGCATCGTGTGCAGCGCGTTCCTACTACTGAGGCCCAGGGCCGCATTCATACTTCGACCGCGACAGTAGCGGTATTAATAGAGCCTGAAGAAGTAGATTTGGCTATTGAC
>JAGUUJ010000009.1 GCA_020063525.1 Candidatus Omnitrophota bacterium | reverse complement strand
TATAATCAAAAATAATCTTATACACATATACATATCCTCTATTTCCCCATGGTCGCGCTTTACCCGGCTCTGTAGGCCACCACCAATATCCGCCACGCTCAAGATCCTTTACAGGACCAGGCTTAGCATCTGTAGGCCACCACTCAAAACGTTTCTGAAGCTCCTTCAGCTCTTTTTCTCTGTGCATGTCTCGCTGCTCTTTATAATCGGCGTAACCCATACTGGAGAATAAGAGCAAAATTGCGGTAACTAACAGTGTTTTCTTCATATCCTCACCTCAATTTATGGCTTTTTCGCATTCAGCGAACCTTTTGTAGCCTCATACTCTTGCTGCTGCTTATCAAGAATTTGATTCAAATATTCGCTTCCCCGCCGCTCATCTATGCCGTAATATTTAGTAGCATGGTCATCTTTAACAATAAAAGTGCAGCTACTCAGCGCTATCACGGCTAAACTCATTATAATAATTCTTACCATAATGATTTCTATAGTCTTGCTTCCTCAGAGTACCTGTCTAAAATTTTTAAGTTCATTTCCTCTCCCTTACCGAATAACTAATCCCTGACTCATCTTCCGCTATGAGTATCTTTTGGGGCATCTTTGCCATCCAATACTTCCTTTATCTTAACAACGAGGATATCTACTCCTTGCGACTTATTATGATACGCAGAGGCCCCTAAGATGCTTTGAACCTGCTCTTCAATAGGATATACGCTTGAAACTATGACTTTCATGTGCCGATCGAACTCCCTGATAACCTCATACATCACTTTGCCGTCTACTCCCGGCATATTAATATCCAGTAAAACTAAATCAAAGTGTTCGCGTATCAAAAGATTGGTTGCCTCTTGCGCACTTGAGGCATGCTTTACTTCAAACCCCTCTTCTGTGAGCAAAACCGTATATGACTGGCCGATTCTGCGCTCATCATCGATAATAAGAATTCTTTTCATACTTCAACTCCATTTAAAAACTGCCAAGTTTCAATCTTTTCCTCTCTTGAAACAGAGTGAACCATATGATCCCTTAGGATAACAAATCGCCAATGAACAGAAGATTAAGATTAAATTAATTTTTTGTAATCTTTTGTCGCTTTAGTTTAGGGAGTAGAAAAAAATCAGGTGTGATAAATAGGCAGGATTACGGTAAAAGTTGCGCCTTCCTCAGGCGTGCTTTTTACCTCAATGTCGCCGTTATGAAACTTCGCAATTGATTTGGCAATGCTTAAACCAAGACCGATACCGTCGCTGCTTTCCGGCTGAGATTTCTCTTTATGGAAAAATCGCTGAAATACTCTAGGCAAATCTTCTGTGCTGATTCCCTGACCTGTATCAGAGACAGAAACTTTTAATACATTTCCTTCCGGATAAGCCGTTAAATTGATTCTCCCTCCCGAAGGCGTAAATTTAATAGCGTTCTGAATAAGATTAAAAAACAGGCGGCTCAAATGCAGCTTGTTTCCCTCTAAAGTTACGGTAGTTTCAGGAACTAAAGCAGTAAGGTTTATTTGTTTTTGCACAACGAGCGTTTGCGCACGTTTTTCTATATCCGCGAAAAACGGAATAAAATCAAAGACCTCTTTCTTGATATTATCGGGGTTGTAGTCAAGCTTTGCCAGGAAAACTAAATCTTCTACAATACGAATCATCCTGTTTGCTTCTTCTATATTAACGCTCAAGGCCTTTCGATAATCCTCAGCCTGCCTCTCTTTGCGTAATGCAACCTCAGACTCTCCTTTAATGATTGCCAGCGGCGTCTTTAATTCATGGCCGATACTTGAGCTAAATTCCTTTATGTATTCAAAAGAACGCTCCAGCCGTTCAAGCATCATGTTGATTGATTTAGCGAGGTATTCCATTTCTTGTTCCAAATCCTCAGTGCCTACCCGCCCGCTTAGGCTTTTAAGATTTATATTCCGCGTGGTTACTGCGATATCCTCAACGCCTGCAAGAATTCTTCTCGTTAATAAATAAAACATAGAGCCCACTAAGCCAATTATTACAAACGCGGGAACTATGATCAAAATCATCATGCCGATGACTTTTCTTTGTAAAGAGGCCTCGGATTTCTCAATGATTGATTCGTTAATGCGAATATAGTCCTCGCACTTTTGGTATAGAGCTTCGAAAGCATCCCACATATCTTTCAGGAGAATGTTTTTTGCTCCCTGAATATTGCCCGATTCATAAAGCTTTTTAGCCCTATAGCGCTCGCTTTCATACGTTTTGTAAAGAAGGTTAATATCTTTGATAATAGCTTTCTCGGGAGGAGTCAAGGCAACTACCGAAGCCTTGTTAAGCCAATCCTGGAAATTTGCCTTCTTGTCTTCGAGTTTTTTAAGCCAAATAGGATTCCCGTCTAAAAAGTAATTTGACAAGAATCCCTTTTGACTAAGCAAGGCCAGTTCAAGTTCTTCAGCCGCCTTAAGAGATGACACATTATCTCTCATAGTATTGAGGAAGACCTTTTGCATATTACGCGTAGTCATAAAAGCAAGGACTGCCGTAAAAGCGCATAAAAATACCATTATTAGAAACCCGATCATAATTTGTCTACGAAAAGATTTTTGCATCGTTATTCCTTAAGCATGTAGCCCGTACCGCGTAGAGAATGAATAAGCTTTTTCTTAAAACCTTGGTCGATCTTGCTACGCAACCTGTTTATAAAGACGTCTATGACATTAGTAAGACTGTCGAAATCTTCGTTCCAAACGTGCTCTGATATCTGCGTCCTCGTTACTACTTGATCGGCATGGAGCATGAGATATTCGAGCAAACTATATTCCTTACCGGTTAAGCTAATTTCTTTTTTTGCCCGCATGATTTTATGGGTAAGTTGATTCAATTCAAGATCCGCAACCTTAAGGATAGGGTTTTTATCCAGACGTTTCCTGCGTAAAAGCGCAGCAATGCGCGCCAGAAGCTCATCAAAATCAAAGGGTTTACTTAAATAGTCATCTGCCCCGGTTTCAAGGCCCAATATCTTATCTTTAACGTCATCGCGAGCAGTAAGCATGAGAATAAAGGTATCTATTTTCTTAGCCCGTAAATCCTTGCAGATGGAAAAACCGGTGGTATCCGGGAGCATAATATCGAGAATTATCAAATCGTAGGGATTTGTTTCCGCCAAGAAAAGTGCCTTTTCTCCGTTTGGGGCAACATCGACCACATAGCGCTCCTCTTCAAGCCCGCGCTTGATAAAACTTGCCATATTTTTTTCGTCTTCTACTAATAGTATGCGCATTTTGATTCTGCGGTTACGATAAAATTTAAAAAGCCATCCTGCATTCGCATGCAAGATGGCGGCCCGACCACCTAAAAATTTAACCTCCAGGGAAATCAGACCAATCCCCAGACCCAGGTACGTAGAAAAGTTACATTAACAGCTGTTCTATTTTGGCGTCTAAAGCTTTTGCGATCTTAGCAACATTTTGAACCGACGGTTTTTTTACAATGTTAGATTCAATCTTTAT
>JAGUUJ010000058.1 GCA_020063525.1 Candidatus Omnitrophota bacterium | reverse complement strand
TGGTTAAATGGTTAAATGGTTAAATGGTTAAATGGCTTTACTTATTCCAACTCACCATTCACCAATTAACCACTCACAATTTTAGGGATTTCTTTTAATAAAATATCCGTACAATTATCTAACGAAACTTTTCTTATTGCCCTGCCTTTTCTAAACAATAAACCTTCTTTTCTGCCGAATGCAACCCCCAAATCTGCTTCCTTTGCCTCGCCCGGACCATTAACTACGCAACCCATTATTGCCACTTTAAGCGGCATAGCGGATAGCGGATAGCTGATAGCGGATAGTTTTTTATCTAAGTCTTTGACTATCTTTACTAAATCCACTTCACAGCGGCCGCAAGTAGGACAACTGATAATTTCCGGACCAAAGCAACGTAGCATCGTAGTTTCCAGAATAGACTTGACTGCCCTAACTTCAGCTTCAGGTTTGTCTGTAAGCGATACCCTTATTGTATCACCAATGCCTTCTAATAACAAAATGCTTAAGGCAATTCCAGACTTTATTACGCCCGAATACGGCGAACCAGTTGCGGTTACGCCTAAATGAAAAGGGTAATCGCATAATCTCGTCATCCGGCGGTATGCCTCTATGGTATCGAAAATGTCTGAGCTTTTAAGAGAAACAACAATATCGTAGAAGCGTAATTTTTCCAAAAGCTTTATGTAATCACATGCAGCCTTAACCATCATTTCTGCAGTATTTTTGGTCTTTGATGTTTTGCGTATAGTATCCGGTAAGGATCCTGAATTTACCCCCACTCTTATAGGAATACGGTTAAGCTTCGCTGCCTTAATTATTTCCCGTATTTGGTCTTTTTTATAGATATTGCCGGGATTTAACCTTATTTTATCTACTCCGCTGTCAATAGCTTCTATAGCTAGATGCCAATCAAAATGTATATCTGCGACTATCGGAGCGTTTACTCTACGTTTAATCATTCTCAATGCTTTTGCATCATGGCTATCTTTCACAGCTAACCGCACAATTTCGCAACCTATATTCTCCAATTCTTTTATCTGCCTTATTGTCTTCTCGGTATCGGCAGTCTTGGTCTTAGCCATAGACTGTATGGCAATGGGATTATTACCGCCGATAAAAATATTCCCAATGCGTATTGTTTTGGTCTTGCGTCTTATTATTTTAGTCATCTATTTAATAAATTTGGATAGCTTATCCCCGAAAAGCCTTAACATATCATTATAAGTTGCAAATATAGCTAACGATACAATAAGCGTAAAACCTACCTGCGTAATAACGCGTTCTGCTCTTATGCCAAGCTGCCTGCCCCTTATTTTCTCAATAGCTAATAATACGATGTGGCCTCCGTCTAATACCGGCAAAGGCAGCAGATTAAATATGCATAAACTCACGCTTAATACCGCCACCAGATGCAAAAGCGCAACTATACCAAGATTTGCTGCTTTAGAAGTAATATAGAAAATACCTAAAGGCCCGGTTATGGATTCGCGTATAGATAATTTGCCCGTGAGCATTCGCCAAAGCGCCTTATAGGTCATAACTGTCAAATCCAACGTTTTATTTATACCTAAAACAAAAGATTTCAGGAAACCGTGTTTTACTTTTACAATTTCATCTTTGGGCGTTATGCCGATTAAGCCCACATTGCGCTTCTGGCCCAATGCATCGTCTAATTGCTTTTCTTTTATCTTAACCTCTATCGCATATTCTTTATTATCCCGTAAAACCGAAAGCAAGACTCGCGTGGCTGCCTTTTTAGCCTGAATGGCCATCTGTAAATCTTCCCAGAAATCTACCTTTTTACCGTCTACGGCTATAATCTTATCGCCAACCTTTATACCCGCATCTTTTGCGCCAAAACCATCTATTAATCCGCCCACTTTCGTGGTAAGTGTAGGATAACCAACAAAGAATATTAACCAGAAACACAGGAATCCTAAGATATAGTTTAATAACGGCCCGCAGAATATTATTTGGGCGCGCTGGGATGGTTTCTTGCTCAGGTATTCATCGGGATTATTCTTGAACTCTTCCAGGCTATCACCAGCCAGTTTCACATAACCACCAAGCGGTATTAAACTTATACTATATTCAGTACCATTTTTTTTCTTACTCAGTATCCGCTTACCAAAACCAAAAGAAAATTTTTCCACTCTCACGCCTAATTTTTTAGCAACGATAAAGTGCCCGAATTCGTGAATAGTTATTACTAGGCCTAAAATTAATAAGAATATAAAAAAAACAATCATGGGGTTATCTTAACTTATGCATAAACTTATAAGCCTCTCTTCTTGCCCAGTTATCCGCCTCCAGAATATCATCCAACCCAGGCTCAATAATATTACGGTGTTTATCTAAAACTTTTTCAATAACTTTGGGCATAGAAACAAACCCTAATCTATTTTTTAAGAACTCATCTACGCTAACTTCATTGGCGGCATTTAGGACAGCGGGGGTAGTTCCCTGTTCATTTGCCGCCCGATAAGCTAATCCCAGGCAAGGAAATCTCCGGAAATCCGGCTCCTGAAAGTCCAATCTGCTTAATTCACAAAAATCTACGCTCGCAAGCTTGTTAGCCAGTCTTTGCGGATAAGTGAACGCATACTGTATGGGTATACGCATATCCGTAATGGACAATTGCGCCAGGATTACCCCATCTTCAAATTCAACCATCGAATGAATTATAGATTGCGGATGTATAAGGATTTTTATTCTCTCTGGCTCTATATCAAACAAGTACATTGTCTCCAATACTTCAAGCCCCTTATTCATTAAATTAGCCGAGTCAACGCTGATTTTCGGCCCCATTTTCCATCTCGGATGCTTTAATGCATCATGAACAGAAATATTTTTTAAGTATTTTTTACCTATTTTCCTGAAAGGCCCTCCCGAAGCAGTAAGATAAATATTTCTTATTTTATCCTTCTCCTCATTCTTCAGGCATTGCCATATAGCGGAAAGCTCGCTATCTACAGGAATAATCTTAATTTTTTTTCGGCCTGCCTTCTTCATGATTATAGGCCCTGCCATCACAAGAGCCTCTTTATTAGCTAAAACAATATCCTTACCGTTCTCTATAGCTTTTAATAAAGCTGGAAGCGCTGCTGAGCCGCTTATCGCCAGAACAACTTTATCTATCCGTTTATCCTGAACCATTTCTACTAAACCGGCTTCTCCGACAAAAAGCTTAATACCCTTGGATTTCGATTTAGATTCTAATTTTACGGCAGCGTCTTTGTCTCTTACGCAAACAAAGGCCGGATGTAATTCTTTTATCTGCTGATATAAAATATCGATATTAGAATTTGTGCTTAATCCTACGGCGCAAAATTTATCAGGAAAGCTTTTTATTACTTCCAAACTATTTTGGCCTATAGAGCCCGTTGAACCTAATATAGCAATGCGTTTCATTTCAGAATAATACTCATATAAAAATAAAATGCCGGAGCAGTAAAAAGCAAACTATCGATAAAATCCAAAGCTCCGCCCATGCCCGGGAGGATACGTCCTGAATCCTTTACCTGGCAGTCGCGTTTCATAAGGGATTCGGAAAGGTCGCCTAACTGCGCTAGGATGCCCAAAGAGATACCCATAAACATAATGTGTAAATGTGTCACATTTAAAAATGGTCTGCTTATGAATGCGCCTAAGATGCTGAATATTAACCCGCCCACTGCCCCTTCTACAGTCTTCTTGGGGCTGATACGCGGTATCAAAGGCGTCCTGCCAAAACGCGAGCCGATAAAATAAGCGCCGATATCGCCTAATTTTGTAATAAATATTACCGCCAGAATTAGGCCTATGCCTCCGGTGAGATATCTTATCTTGATTAAGAAACTTAAGAACCAGGAAATATAAAGAATACCGAATATAGTTGTGGAGATGTCCACAATAACGCCGGAATTTTCACGTCGCCTGAACTGCATGATGATTAAGAATAGTAATGCCAAGACGATAAAAAGAAGTTCCCAGTTTCTCGTTAGCTCAAAACGGAATACTATAGAAAGCGGAATTATAGCTCCCATGGCAATGCCGAAATATTTATATATATTTATCCCTTTGTTCTCCAGCATCGTGAAAAACTCATAAAGCCCGACAATGGTAAAGGCAGTCACTAATAAACCAAAGAGCCAATCAATGGATATGGTTATTACCAGAATGCAAAGAAGTAATATCGAACTAATTATCCTCTTTGTTAACATCTATCCTCCTGATTTTTCCGAATCTGCGTTCCCTCCTTTGATAAATATCTATAGCCTTTTCTAAATCTTCCTTTCCGAAATCAGGCCAATATTTTCTAGGAAAATAGAGTTCTGTGTAAGAAAGCTGCCAGAGTAAAAAATTGCTTATGCGCATCTCACCGCCTGTACGAATTAAAAGGTCCGGGTCAGGCAAGCCTGCAGTATAAAGATAATTACTGAAATTTTCCATATCTAAGTCCTCTAAATTAGCCTTATCTTTAATAACTGCATTGGTAAATTTCTTTACTGCATCTACTATCTCCTGTCTTGAACCATAATTCAAAGCCAGAACAAAAATCAGGCCTGTATTATCCTTAGTCCTTTCTTTCGCTTTTTTAATCTTAGCGAGAAGGTATTGGGGTATGGGCTTATCTTGGCCAATAACCATAAGCCTGATATTATTTTTATCCAATTCGTTAATTTCACGGTCTAAAAAATTATTTAATGCGCGCATAAGCAGATTTACTTCTTTCCTGGGCCTTGACCAATTCTCAGTAGAAAAAGCAAAAAGCGTCACCACTTTAACCCCTAATTCGGATGCCGCTTTTATAATCTCTTTTACCCTATTAATGCCTGCGCGGTGGCCGGCGCTACGCGGAAGGCCTCGTTCCTTTGCCCAGCGGCCATTGCCATCCATAATTATTGCGACATGTTTAGGAATATTATTTCTGTCTAACATTTGTCTCAAGCTACAGGCTACAAGCTACAGGCTACAAGCTTGAAGCATGCAGCATGAAGCTTATTTACTGATGAACCCTATAATCTATATCCGGAAATATATTATCCTTATATTCAATATCACAGAGCCAATTTTCATCGATAGAGTTTGATTTTATGTCTTCGTATAGACGGGTGAATCTTAAAAGATGTTCTTTGGTGCGGCGGGTGGCATAAGAGGTGTGTGTGCCTGTACCCATAATAAACGCCCAATCCGAACTTTGGGCAAGAAGCAATTCTCGCAACGCCTGCTTCAATGCCCTTCTTAAAACACCGTCTGTATGAGGGAAACTTTTTGCTAACTCTGTCATTCTTCCAGATGCAGTGTGCAGGTGCCGATAAATCCAGTCATTCGGCCCTTGCAGCCACATTTCGCTATATCCCTTCCAGCCCCAACTGGATAAAGAAGGGGTAATTACCTGATTGCGCGGATTCTCCAATAGATATTCACTGGGAGTAATAAGACGGATGGTTTTCTGGTCAAAAGCTATCTTGCGTATTAAAAACTCAAGCCACACCGGCCCTTCATACCACCAATGGCCGAATAACTCAGCATCATAGGGAGAAACAACAATGGGTTTCTTCTGCATAAAATCATAAAGATAATCAATTTGTTTTTCGCGGTTAAACATAAAATTACCGGCCTGCTCGCTTGCTTTCTCTCTGGCCCAATGGGAATTGTAAGGCTCTTTCTTTTCACTGCCCGTGATACGAAAATACTTTATCCCCGTGTTTATTCTTACGCCGTCAGGATGAATATAGGGTTTTATATATTCATAATCTAAGTCAAAGCCAATATCGCGATAGAACTCCCGGTAAAGATAATCCCCGGGATAACCATCGATGGATGACCAAACCTGTTTAGACGATTCCAGGTCACGCCCAAAACCGGCTACACCTGTCCCGCGGCAATAAACCGGCGCAAAAACACCGTATTTTGGCCTGGGCGCGCCGTGTAATACGCCGTGAGCGTCAGTAAAAAAATAACGCAGCCCCGCCTCTTTTAAGAGCTCATCATGGCCGGGATGATATCCGCACTCAGGCAGCCATATGCCTCTGGGTTTTCTGCCGAATACGGCCTCATAATGGCTGACTGCAACTTTAACCTGGGCCCTGACTGATTCTTTACAGATATCCATTAAAGGAAAAAATCCGTGAGTTGCAGCACAGGTAATAATTTCAAGCTTCCCGGCATCCTGAAAGTTTTTAAAAGGAGTGATAAGGTTACGATTAAATCGCTGGAAGGTATCACGTGCTTTACAAAAATTATTTAGATACATTATAGCCAGATGTTGGAATTCCGGCTGCCAACGCGTCCTCTCTACTTCTTTATGTGCTAATTCGATAAGACTATTTATATGCCGCAGGTATCTATCCTGTAAAAGCCCGTCAGTAAGAATAGATATCAGCGTTGGGCTTAAAGACATTGTCAGGCGAAAATCGACATTATCGTTTGATAACGCCTCTAAAGTCCAAATCAGGGGAATATAAGTCTCGGTTATGGCCTCATAGAGCCAATCCTCTTCCAGAAAATCTTCGTGTTCAGGATGCCGCACATATGGAAGATGGCCGTGTAAAACCAGACACAGATAACCTTTATGCATAAAATCTCCCTCGCGTATGTTATTACGTTATCGAATTGTTACATCAAACGCTATAACAAATTTATTTGGTTTCTTTGGTTACTATCGGAGTAATCGTGCGTTCTTCTTGGTTGTCAGAGGCTATTGCTTTAACGGGAATGACTTGTTTGCCATTAGGAAGGGCAAAACGCATCGTAAAAGTCCCATCGTGTCTTAGATTTATCTGTCTATCTTGAACATAGACCTTTGCATCCGGTTCAGTCGCACCGTAAACAATCAATTCAGTGTTTACCACCAGCCAAAACTTTCTTTCGGCCGGCACTTTTTTAACGGGGCTGGCTAAAGAAGTAATCCCCGGAGAAGCAAGAACACCCGAAAAAAGTTCTCTTTTTATCCTCTCCTGCCAGGCTTTTCCTGCCGGTGAACTCCTACCCAACCCAAAACCCATACCGTAAAGCCGGGCAAACATATCTTCCGGAATCATCCACTCCTCATCAGTAATCCACGATGGGCCTTCGATAGGGGTGCATACTGTATTTGAACGCACGAGCATTATAAATCTATCATCGGTTAACAAGAGCCCTAAATCTACACACCAAGACTTGCCCGGGCCGGCAGTATCAATATACCAATTACTGGCGCCTTCATTTATCTGAATATCGAAAAAGCGATGTGCATTATTGCCATCGAATATAATCTGGCTTACATCATATACACGAAGTATCCGTTTTGCTCTATAAAATTCATCTTTAAGTTCATTCTTCAATCTTTCATAAGTCTGTCCTGTTATCTCCCAATAAGCGTGTATCCACCGGAGGTCACGTACCTGCAGGACGATCTTATCCTGGCCATATTGTTCGGGTAATTCTTGCGGCATCACGCGCGGCATCCTGGGAGCCTCAACTGTATAGAACTTTGTCTTGCCTATCGCCGTCTCCTGTTGGCCAAGAATTTCTTTTTTCTCAGCCAAAGGCACTTCTTCGCCTTTTCTTTTTCTCAGTAAGCCTTTAGCTATTTTTTTCGCCAAAATTTCCGCCAAAATGCTTGGCGGATTCGCCGTTCTTTGTGGCGAACTTGGCGAACCCGCCAATGTTTGTGGCGGGGATTTTTTCTCTTTTTGCATTATCTTTGTTAACTTCTCTTTGAGCTTGCGTAATATAGCCATAAATCGCCTCCTTCTTTCAATAAAAAAGGGGACAATCTATCCCCTTTTTTTATAAAGGTCTATTTTTGCTCTTTTCCTCCTCTATTTCATTTTTTCGACTTTGTTGATTTACCTGTTAAAAGATATCGTTATTTCGCAGATTTAGATTTATTTTTAACTAAGGCGTCTTTTAAGTCGTCTTCTAATGTCTCTTTAAGTTTAGTTACCTTCTGTAATTCTTCTTTTAAACTCTGACTTACTAACTGCTCCTGCAGTAAAGACTTTTTAGTAGCTTCATTTTCAGCTTTTGCATCTTCTAATTCCTTTGCTAAAGCAGCTTTTTCTTTCTTAAGTTCATTCATTTTCTGTTCTGAATCCCAGCTTACGGCTTTTTCTTTATCCAGTTCAATTAAAGTCGTTTTAAGTTTTTTTGTGGTGCTACAGGAGCGAATTGCCCCCATAAGAAATATTATAGTCAGTATTGCTAATATTAAAATGACCCTGTTTTTTATATTTTCCTCCATAGCGCCCCCGATTATTAAAATTATACTAGTCTTCTGGAACTAAAAATATTTATTTTAAATTCTCTGCCGGTTCCTGAAGGCTGGTTTCTTTTGTTTCTTTTGCTTTGGTAAATTGAGGCAAAATTACAATCTCAACGCGGCGGTTTAACTGACGGTCTTCTTTAGTACTGTTAGAAGCAACCGGCCTGTATTCGCCATAGCCAATGGCTGATACGCGCTCAGGAGAAATATTCTTATCTTCAACCAGATAATGTAACACGCTTAGGGCGCGCGCAGTGGATAACTCCCAATTTGATTTCCAGCCTGAAAATTTAATAGGCAGATTATCCGTATGACCTTCTATCCCTACATTTAACTGTGGCACATTCTCTTTTAGGACAGTTGCAACCTTATCCAATATATGATAGCTTTCCGGCCTTATCTTGGCTTTACCCGAATCAAATAAGACATCACCTAGTACCGTAATGACCAAACCTTTTCCCATCATCTCTAACTTTACCTGTTTATCTTCAATTTCTTTACCAAGTGTATTTTCAAGAAGCCTCTTTACTTGGTTCAATTCATCCAATTGTTGAGACAGTTCTTCGATCTTTTCTACATCCGAACGTCTTCCTTTCTGAAAGATAAATGTACACCCGGCTAAAGTAATACTTAAGAATATTATCAATCCAGTTTTAAATAACTTGTTTTTCATCGCTTGCCTCCTTGCACAACAGTTAGATACAAATGAAAGCTATGCCTTAAACTGATCTATATCCCTTTAGCCTATGAATTGCGTTACAATCTTTAAAGGATTCCTCTTCTTCCTAAGAATGGAATTTAAATATAACATAATCAATAAGTTTAGTCAAGAAAAAGTTTCATCAATGAAACTTTTTCTTGGTTCTAAGGCAATGTGCCACAGAATCTAAGCAGCAATGTGGCCTCACTTAAATATGGTGTCTTCCCGTGATGAACCCACTGAAATCATAGAAATTTTGGTATTCAGAATATCCTGAAGTCTCGAGATATATCTTTTTGCATTCAAAGGCAAATCTTGATAGTGCCTTATCTTATTTACTGTCCTCTCCCAGCCAGGCACATCTTTATATACAGGTTTTGCAAACTTTGCCGCCTCTAAATCATCGGGAAATTCTTTGAATAATTTTCCTTTATATTTATAGGCGGTACATATTTTTATTTTCTTAAGGCCGTCCAAGACGTCTAACTTCATTATTGCTAATTCTGATATACTATTTAAGAGAATTGCTTCTTTTACCATTACGCTGTCAAACCAGCCGCACCTGCGCGGCCTGCCAGTAGTGGCGCCAAATTCGTTTCCTTTTTTCCGAATAAATTTTGCGAAAGCAACTGGGAACTCGGTAGGGAAAGGCCCTTCTCCTACTCTTGTGGTATAAGCCTTTGCTACGCCCACTACCTTATCTATTTTTACCGGAGATACGCCCGTGCCAACGCAGGCTCCGCCTGCGGTTGCCGAAGAAGAAGTAACAAACGGATAGGACCCAAAATCAATATCCAGGAACGTTCCCTGGGCACCTTCAAAAAGAATGTCTTTTTTATCAAGGGTTGCCTTATTTAATAATGAAGCGATATTGCATATGTATTTAGAAAGGAACTCACCGTAATTTAAATAATCTTTGTAAATTGAATTAAAGTTAAACCCCGCGTGTCGATAAACCTTCTTAAAAATCTCGTTCTTTTCTTTTAAATTATCCTTTAATTTTTCTTTAAAAACAGCCGGGTTTAAAAGATCGACCATCCTTATGCCGCAGCGATTGATTTTGTCCGCATAGCAAGGCCCGATGCCTCTTCCGGTTGTTCCTATTTTATTATTCCTTCTTGTTTCGCGTAATTGGTCCAAGACCTTATGGTAAGGTAAGATTACATGGACAAGAGATGAGAGCTTTAATCGCCGGTCAATATGGATACCGGCTCTTGATAGATCCTTAATTTCCTTTATTAAGGCTTGTGGGTCAACTACTACCCCGTTACCGATACAGCAAATTTTATGTTTATGTAAAATACCCGAGGGCATGAGATGAAAGATATATTCTTTGCCATCCGTGACAACGGTGTGTCCCGCATTGCTACCGCCTTGATAACGAACGATATAATCTACTTTTTTGGATAAGATATCGATAATCTTACCTTTGCCTTCATCTCCCCATTGTGTGCCTACGATTACTAGATTCATCTTACAGGCTCATGGTAAAAATCTTGCGGGCAATCTCCGGATGATTAGCGATAAATTTTAATTCGTCGTCCACGAGCGGCTTCTGATTATGCACATTGGCATAACGCACCAATTCCAGAACCTGAGTCGCCTCCGCGTCATCGCGAAAAACAACCTCTAATTTTTCATAGACGTTCCTAAAACCCTTAATTCCTGAATATTCGCCCGCAGTAATCTTGCGTCCGGTTTCAATTATCTCGGGCTCTCCCCGGCCTAATTCCTCAAAATCATAGAGTTCGTAATTACGCCTGTCCTTTAAAGCGCCGTCCGCATGGATGCCTGACTCATGGGCAAAGGCGTTTGAGCCTACACCGGGTTGATTTATAGGTATAGGCACACTAAAGGCATAAGAGGCGTATTTACAAATCTTCCAGGCCATCTTTAGAGTTATCCGCTCATCAAGAGGATAACCCTGCATACCACTACCATATTTTATGGCCAAGATTACGGAAATCAGATCCGCATTACCCGCCCGCTCACCCATGCCATTAACGCAGGTATTGATGTACGCATCCAGACCGCAATCGCAGGCTGCTTTTGCTCCGGCAATAGAGTTTGCTACAACCAATCCCAAATCATTATGGCAGTGAATCTCAATGGGAATTCTGACTTCCTCGGAAAGAAGTTTTATGCGCTCATAAATCGTAAAGGGCGTATCGCATCCTAATGTATCACAATAACGGATCCTGTCTGCGCCTGTCTCTTTAGCTGCCCGGGAAAATTCGATAAGATAATCCATCCTGGTGCGCGATGCATCCTCTGCATTTACGCCTATGGATTCGGCGCCTAACTTGCGCGCTTCTTTCACCGCCCCGACCATCTCTTTTATTACCGAGGCATGGTCGAGTTTTCCCTTAAATTTATGCAGAATCATCTGGTCAGAAGTAGAAATAGATAAATTCACATGTTTTATTCCCGGCACAAGTTTAAAGGCATTCCTTACATCATCCCTGGTCGCTCTTAGCCACCCTCCTAAGCGGACAGGAGAAAGCACTCCTTTTTTTGCTAACTCTAAATTAGCATTTAAGTAATTTGTCTCATGATGCGTAACGGGGAAACCAAATTCTGACTGGAATACACCCATTTCATTCAAATACAAATTTATCATTGTCTTCTCTAATTTAGAAAGACAGATCCTGGAAGTCTGAACCCCATCGCGGTTAGTGACATCAATAATGTATATCTTGGGTTTATGAGTCATTTTGTCACCTCTTTATTATCTTTTTAAATTCTTCCTTTGCCGGCACGCCTTGCGAACCGAATATCTCCTGATTATCCAAAAGATAGGCAGGCCCAGACATAACCTGTAATTCATTATTCAGGCCGATGTTCCTTCTTAAAAGCTCTTTACCTTCTTCGCCGCGTGCACACATACTTATCTTGTCTGTATCCAATTTATCTAAGCCTGCCTGTCCGGCAGGCAGGCAATCCTGCCACCACGAAGTATTGATAAATTTCCCCCGGCAGCTGATATAATCCCAGAAATTTGCAGGATAATATTTCTGGACACAGACGCTGCGCAGGTATTCTTCAACTTCAAGGTTTCCGTCCTTCGCTTCGAAGTTGCCCTTGGTCTTCTCGACGGCTAAAAAATGTACTATAGGATTAAATTCTTTGAGCATATCCAATAAGGCAGAGGCATTCTTATCGTATAAACTTATAAATAAATCTAATCTTCCTTTAATACTTTTTCTCTCCAGATAATAACCAATGCCGCTGAATTGGGCTTTTAGCATATAAAAATCGCCTTTTATTTCTAAATTTTCTTTGAGATTATCAAAGCCTTTTTCTTTTTCTATCTCTTTTCCTAAAAGGTAGGCTGGCAAAACGCTAATATTAAAATCTTTGATTAATTTCTTGGGCTTAGTCTCAGGATAATATAAATAAGAAACTATGAGGCCAGGGAACTGCGTATTTAAATAACTAATTATCTTTTCCGTATTGCATATTCTGCACTCTTTGGGTGTAATAATGGAAAGGCTAACCTTTGGCGCTGCCTGATACAGACACTGAGAATTTAAGCTTCCTGCTTCTTGACACGTACCAATGAAACCCGTCTTTTTGCAGTTAGCATCCGAAAAACAGGAGGGCAGAATAGAAAGTACCTCTTTATCGCTAGCGACCTTATCCGAGAGTCGTAATTGCTCTACTTTATAATCTTTTATTTTATTATTTTCTATATTCAGGGATAACTTACCAAGCCTGCGGCCTTGCCAGGAAGGCCTTAAGATTAAAGTGCGGCCTATCTTAGTGGAAAGGTCTTCTTTTGCCCGGCTATGACCGACGATAAGAATATCTATGCCTTCGACATCCTTTATTAAATTTAAATCTTCGCTTTCGCCAAGATGGCTTAAAAGCACAATTATATTTACATTATTTTTCTTTAATTCTGATACAGCCTGTTTAACCGCTAATCTCGGCTCAATAAATTTAAGTCCGCTTGCGCTTGCCTTTTGCATAGCTAAAAGAGTAGTCACTCCAATTATGCCGATTTTTTTACCTGCAACTTCTTTTATAACATAAGGCCTGAACAATGCCGGTTTCTTGCCGGTGTCAGAGATATTACAAGAGAGGAAGGCCAGGTTTGTCTTCATCATATTATCTTGGAGAAATTCTCTGCCGAAATTAAATTCATCGTCTCCGATTGCTAAGGCATCATATTGCATTAATTCCATTGCCTTAAGATTTACGCGGGCGCGCTGCATATCCAATGCGGTATTCTGGGTATATTCATCCTGAAGGCCACCGGAGAAAAACCCGCCTGAATCTAAAACTAAGGTGTTCGGATTCTCTCTTCTTAACTCTTTAATCAATGTTGCTCGACGAGCAATGCCTCCGTCCAGCTCTTTAGGGCAATTACAGGGATAAAGCATGGCGTGCGTCTCACCGGTGTAAAGAATAGTTATCTCTTTGGCGAAAACAGAATTACAACATAAAATAGAAAAATATAGAGTGAATAAAATAAATTTGTTTGCCTGTTTGCCTGTTTGCCTGTTTAAACGGGATAACGGGATAACGAACATTTCTAATTTTTATTATAATCTTATAACTTTCACTGCTAAAATATTCTCGGTTTTCTTTATCTTATCTAGGATTTCAGCCGATACAGAGCTATCCACATTCAATATAGTAATAGCTTTTCCGCCGGGTTTTTCGCGGCCAAAGGTCATAGCAGCGATATTGATATTGTGTTTACCCAGGAGTGTGCCCAGATTACCGATAATACCCGGTCTATCCCAGTTTTGTATCATTATCATCTCCCCCGATGGCGAAACTTCCACATAATAGTCGTCAATCTTCACAATGCGCGGCTGTTTATTGGCAGAAAGGGTGCCGCCGATCCTTCTTGTCTCTTTATCTGTCTTGAGCTCTAATTGAATCAAGTTAACAAATTCTTCCTCTTTAGAAGTTTTTGCCTCTTTGAGCTTTATGCCTCTTTCTTTGGCAAGGCTCACAGCATTAATAAAATTTACAGTCTCTTTTAATATAGGTGAAAGTATTCCCTTAACCAAAGACATGGTAAGCGGAGTTAAATCGTATTGAACAATCTCACCGCTATAACTTATATTGAGTTCCTGGAATCTTCCTTCGACTAACTGGCTGGAAAACACTCCTAATTTCTCGGTTAAATTTATATACGGCTCTAAGAATTTGCAAACCTCTGCTTCTATACAAGGATAGTTTGCAGCATTACGTATACCTTTACCTAAGAGCGCATCGCGCACAATTTCTGCGACTTCAATGGCGACATTAACCTGCGCTTCCTCCGTAGATGCACCTAAGTGGGGAGTTGTGATAAGATTATCTAATTTGAGTAGTTCGCTATCAGACGCTAGCGGCTCTTTCTCAAAGACATCTAGAGCAGCTGCGGCAACTTTACCTTCTTTGAGCGCATTTAATAATGCTGCCTCATCGATTATACCGCCGCGGGCACAATTAATTATCCGCACACCCGTCTTCATCAGGCCAAATTCTTTATTCGAGATTATATGTTTTGTTTCTTCGGTAAGCGGCGTATGCACGGTAATATAATCGGAACGCCCAAGTAAGTCTTTTAATTCTGCTATTTCTACGCCCAGGCTCTCTGCAACTTCACGTGATAAAAATGGGTCGTACGCCAGGACCTTCATCCCAAAGGATAAAGCCCGTTTAGCTACCTCCGTGCCTATTCTGCCTAATCCTATAATACCTAATGCCTTATTATAAAGTTCAACGCCCATAAATTTAGAACGTTTCCATTCCCCTTTTTTTGTGGAGGCATTGGCTTGCGGGATGTTTCTGGAGAGCGCCAAAATCATACTCATAGTGTGTTCGGCAGTAGAAATGGTATTTCCTGCAGGCGTATTCATCACAATTATGCCTTTTTGTGTGGCTGCCTCTAAATCTACATTATCTAACCCTACTCCTGCCCGACCAATTACTTTTAATCTTGCTGCCTCGGCGATTATAGCTGAACTTACAGTAGTTCCACTTCTGACAATCAGTGCATCATAATCTTTAATTTTCTCTTTCAGTACTTCTGGCTTTAGTCCAGTGTAGACATCCACCTGAAATTCTTTCACATCTTTAAGAATTTTCAGACCTTCTTCTGATAGCGGATCGCTGACTAGTATCTTTATCATTCAATCCTCCTGAAAAATGAGGCTAAGGTCAAGGTTTAGGCTTAGTTTATTCTTAGCCTTAACCTTTTAAGAATGCCTCTTCTGCGGCTTTTACGCCTTGCCCCAGCTCAAATTTATAACCCATCTGATGCAAGACTTTTTCCAAACAGGAAATACAGGCAATAATATCAGACTCTTCAATAAAACCGATGTGGGCAATCCTAAATACTTTGCCTTTTAATTCTGCCTGGCCTCCGGCAATAGTTACACCATAAGTATCGCGCATAGTCTTAACTAACTTCTCGCCGTCTATGCCTTGAGGCACTTTTATTGCTGTAACTACATCGGAAGCACAAGTTGGCGCGAATAACTCTAATCCTAACGCTTTAACTACAAGTCTCGTTGCATCCGCCATCTTTTTATGACGCAGGAAAACATTCTCTAAGCCATCCTGTTTTATCATTTTTAAGGACTCGCAAAGCGCAATAATTAAAGTTATCGCCGGAGTAAAAGGAGTATCCGTCGAT
Organism: Candidatus Omnitrophota bacterium; assembly: GCA_020063525.1. Lineage (GTDB taxonomy): Bacteria > Omnitrophota > Gorgyraeia > Gygaellales > Profunditerraquicolaceae > UBA1562. The sequence goes on along the minus strand of JAGUUJ010000058.1, from coordinate 9,119 downwards.
TCCCACGCCTTCTTTGCCGCTTTTAAATCAAAATAGTATCTCGGGCACCTAGAACTCTCTATTAACTTCCATGCTTTTTGGCTCACAGAAATAAATCCCAGGCCCGGAGGTAACATCAGGCCTTTTTGTGAACCAGAAACCACTACATCGCAAAACCAGGCATCGGTCTCTAAATCAATTGCTCCTAATCCGCTTATGGCATCTACCACTAATACCGCATTTGTATCTTTTACTGCTTTGCCAATGGCCGCAATGTCATTGACTGCACCTGTAGAGGTTTCACATAAAGTAGTAAATACTGCTTTAATGCGTCTTGCGTTATTTAATTTTTCTTCTATTTTATGTGGGGCAACTGCTTCACCCCACTGGACCTTAATAACCTCAGTATTTATCCCGTAGGCCTGGCAGATTTGTGTCCAGCGTTCACCAAATTTTCCACCCTCAACTGTAATTACTGCATCGCCGGGTGAAAGCAAATTCGCCACCGCTGCCTCCATTGCTCCCGTCCCTGAAGAAACAAAGACAAACACATCATTTTTGGTCTGGAACACATATTTTAAACCTTCAGTTACCTCCTTTAAGATTAGCTGAAACTGCGGCGTGCGATGATGAATAATTGGCCGCGCCATGGCTTCGCAAACCTGCGGTGGCAGAGGCGTTGGCCCAGGTGTTAGTAGATAACTTTTTTTCATTGTTTGCTCCTCGTTATCCCGTTAGCCTGTTAACCCGTTAGCCTGTCGAACAGGCAACGGACTAACGGGCAACAGGTAAACAAAATTTATTTTTTCTTAGTTATAATCACTTCATCTACAAGGCCATATTCCTTTGCTTCTTCGGCGGACATAAAATAATCGCGGTCTGTATCCTTTTGAATCTTCTCCAATGGTTGCTTCGTATGCAGAGAAAGAATTTCATTTATCAGATCACGCAATTTTAAAATTTCTTTGGCATGTCGGGAAATATCCTCGGCTGCTCCCTGGATTCCTCCCCAGGGCTGATGAATCATAATCCGCGAATTTGGTAAAGCAAATCGCTTACCCTTTGTACCCGCACACAAAAGCAGCGCTCCCATACTGGTTGCCTGGCCCACGCAATAAGTAGCTACATCGGGCTTTACAAACTGCAAGGTATCGTATATTGCCAGGCCCGCAGTCACTGAACCGCCCGGAGAATTAATATAAACATTTATGTCTTTATGGACGTCCTCCATCTGTAAAAATAACATCTGGGCAATGAGCAAGTTTGCTACATTATCATCAATGGGAGTACCGACAAAGACAATGCGGTCTTTTAATAAACGCGAATAGATATCATAGGCCCGCTCATAACCGCGCGATGTCTGCTCAATAACCATAGGTATTAATGTCTGCATCTTAGCACTCATTATTCACCTCCGAGTTTAGTTGCTACTCTTTAGTCCAATCCGCTTCTTTTAATAATAACTCCATCACCTTACGAGGCATATGGTCGTCTATGGGAATGTTCTCTCTTTTGGCAATCGCAGTCAAAACCAGATAAACCTTAACCTGGCTCCTGGCCTCGGGCTCTAACTGCCCGGTTAATGTTTTCTCCTGTTCCTCGATTTTCTCGCGCGTAAAACCTTTTAATACCAGGTCTAATTTAGCCTGCCTTACTAAATCCTGTAATTGCCGGTTAACCATAGATTGCGGCAATTTAAAATCCAGGCCATCGGTAATACTCTCTATGATTTCCTTCTCTATTTTTTGCCTTTGCAGGTTTTCTTCCTGAATGTAAATCTGTTTTTCCATTGCTTTCTCCAAGGCAGCAAGATTCGGATAGCCTAGGCACCTCGCAAAATTATCGTCTATAACATCTATTTTTCTCGCTTCTTTTAGAGAATCGATATTGCGTTTTATTGCTTCGGGACCAACTTCAATCTTTTTATAAGTCACCTTAATACCTTTATAATTCTTAACTGGAATTTCAGGGTTCACCTCTACTTGAGCCTTGAATGTAATGGTTGTCCTGTCTAATTTCACATCAGATATATTGGGCAATTCTAAAACCTCAAGCCCTTCTTTATCAATTGCCTGCTCATATAACTGTGGTATTAACTCCTTAATTACAAGTTCATGCGCGTGAGAGGAATATTTTTTTTCCAAAATATCGCGCGGCGCATGTCCTGGCCTGAAACCCGGGATCTTCGCCTCTTTGGAAATTTGCTCAAAAACATCTTCAAATTTATTTTTGACGACATCCCCGCTTGCTTCAATGCTGATCTCTCTCTTATTGCTGTCTAATTTTTTAACTTCTGTTTTCATCCATCCCTCGCTTACATCCTGAACTTTTCACCCAAATATATTTCTCGCGCCTGGGGATTATTAATGAGGTCTTCGGCTGAACCCGAAATAAGGATTCTGCCGTCTGCGATTAAATAAGCCCTATCTGTTATGGAAAGCGTCTCTCTGACATTATGGTCAGTAAGTAAAATACCCAGGCCTCTGTCCCTTAATTCTTTAATAATTTCCTGTGCCTCATTCACTACAATAGGGTCAATACCGGAAAAGGGTTCGTCTAAAAGTATAAAAGAAGGATTGGTGACTAATGCGCGGGTAATCTCTAAGCGCCTTCTTTCCCCGCCTGATAAGGTATAGGCCCTGCTTTTGGCAAGACGGGCGATATTTAATTCCTCAAGCAAGCTCTCTAATTTGTGTTTTCTTTCCGCTCTATTTATAGGTAGCGTCTCTAAGATAGCCATAATATTTTCTTCAACGGTCAGTTTTCTGAAAATAGACGGCTCCTGAGAAAGATAACCTATGCCAAAACGTGCACGTGCATGGATGGGTAGGGAAGTTATATCATAATTATCGAATATAATAGAGCCGGCATTAGGCGCAATTACACCCACAACCATATAAAATGTGGTGGTTTTACCCGCGCCATTCGGGCCCAAGAGCCCCACTATCTCACCGCGCTTAACAGAGAGGTCCACCCCCTTTACCACTTCTCTGCCATCGTAAGATTTGGATAAACCTTTAATTTCCAAAAGATGCATTCATGTCCTCCCCGGAATATATAATCAATTTGGGCTTACCCGAAAGAATAATCTTTTTATCCAAAGCACTGTAAGCTGCTTCATCACTGTAAGAGACATTCTCTCCCCGCGTAATTTTAACATTACCCCGCGCCACAATCTTATCTATTTTACTGCCCATAGCGCTACCACCCAAAGTGCTACCCACATCCGAGTTTACCTTTTTTGAACTGGAAGTATCTTTACCTGCACCTGCTTTTCCAAAATAGACATCCATTATATCGCTTTGAATTATGGCATCCTGGGTATCCACATTGACATTATTATTGAAAGTAGCAATATTTTTATCGTAATCTATCTGCAGCGGCCCATCGCAGGTAATCACAATCTTTTTTTTGACATTCATCTCTTGGTCTTGGCTTTTTTCTTCGGCAGCAGGATTAATATTCACGGTGACGTCTTTCTCAAGGCTGATCTTTTTTAAATCGGGCTCACCGTGCGCACCGCTTGCCGTAGTAACCATATTCCCTCTTTCTATATTAACCATATCCTTCGTAGTAACGAGCTTATTTTTCCTGTCCCAATCTAAAGAATCCGTGGTTAACTTGGAGCCTGAAGAAGTAGTAATTACCACGTTGTCCTGGAGGTGTATCATGCCCTGTGCTTTATTAAAATCTCCCTTGTCAGCAGTAAGCTTAATATCCTCTTCTTTGCCATAGAGATTGCCGATTACATCTTTAAGTTTTACCACATCCGAGAATATATCCGCGGATCTTCCCGTGAGGTCCCAGGCTTTCTTGCCTTTTTCGCCAAAGCTGGCTAAAGAAAAATCCATAATCTGCTGGTCTGACTCCTGTGGCGTCTGGTCCTGGGCAAATATGTTGCAGGTTAAGAACAAAAAGGTTAAAAATGTGAAAAAGGTTTTAAGAATCATAGAATCCTACAATTTCTCCCCATTTGCCTTGCGCCTTAAGGATTAGCTCTGCCACCTCGCGCACTGCACCTCGTCCGCCGTGTTTTAAGGTAATGTAAGAGGCTGCCTGTTTTATTTCCGGTGCGGCATTAAATACTGCGATGGGAAGACCCACTCTCTTCATCAGGCATAAATCCACTAAATCATCACCCACAAAACATACCTCTTCAGTATTGACCTTGTATTTCTTTAAAATTTTTTCTAAGACGGATGTCTTAGGTGAGATATTTTCAAAGACTGCCTCAACCTGCATATCACGGGCGCGCGGCCCTATTGCCCGGGAGCCTTTGGCAGTAATCAGTATGGTTTTTATTCCTGCTTTCTTTAGACAATAGACGCCCAATCCGTCATGCACATCAAAAAACTTCATATCGCGCCCTGAAGAATCATAAATTATCCTCCCGTCCGTCAAAACTCCGTCCACATCAAGGAGTAATATCTTAATCCTCTTGGCCTTCTCTAGTAATTCTTCTTTAATATCCATCGGCTTTAATTTTCTTAAACAAGACCCGCTTTCAATAAATCCTGCACATCCAAAAGCCCAACCGGCCGACGGTTCTTATCAACAACCGGCATCTCATCAATCTTTTTTTCCTGCAGGATGCGCATAGCCTCTGCGGCTAATTTACCCTCGATAATCGCTAAGGGGTTCCTGGTCATTACTTCTTTAATCTTTAATTTAGGCAAATTTTTATCCGTCCCTAAATTCCGGCGCAAATCTCCGTCGGTAAAGATCCCCACTAATTTGCCTTTTTTATCTACAACGGAAGCAGCACCTGCGCGCGCCTGGGTAATCTTAAGCAAAACGCTGGAAACAGTTTTGTCTTCCCAAACCACAGGATTGGCTTTGCCTGTACGCATAATATCCTCTACTTTTAAAAGCAGTTGTCTACCCAACATACCGCCCGGATGATAAAAGGCGAAATCTTTCTCTTTGAAGCCCTTTATTTCAAGAAGGCAGACTGCCAAGGCGTCTGCCATCGCCAGAGTCGCGGTTGTCGAAGCAGTGGGAGCCAACCCCAAAGGACAAGCCTCTTTTTTTACGGAAACATCCAGGGCCACATCGCTGTATTTGGCCAAAATAGATTTGGTTTTTCCGGTTAAGGCAATAATCTTTGCCCCGATTTTTTTTAAGAAAGGCAGTAACTGTTTTATTTCTTCGGTTGAACCGCTATTAGAAATGATAATTACCGTATCATCACAGGTGACCCTTCCCAAATCTCCGTGCGCTGCCTCGGATAAATGTAAAAATAAACTGGGCGTGCCGGTAGAAGATAAGGTAGCAGAGAGTTTTTGCGCAATAATACCGGTTTTACCCATACCGCTGACCACTACCCTGCCTTTGGTCTTTAATATCAAGTCCACAGATTCCTTAAAACTATTACCCAGGCGAGACTTCAAGGTTCTAATCGCTTCTGCTTCAATATCCAAAACTTCTCTGGCGCGTTTAAGGATATTCATTCTCATAATGCCGCCTCTATTCTTTTAATCTGTCTTAAGAGTTTTTGTAATTCTTTCAAATCAATCATATTCGGCCCGTCGCAAGGAGCCTTATCCGGCCAGGGATGTACTTCTAAAAACAGGCCGTCACAGCCAAAGGCAGTTGCAGCGCGGGAGAGACCAACAACAAATTCCCGCTGTCCACCGGAAGAACCGCCCTTGCCACCGGGCAACTGAACACTATGCGTGGCATCATAAATAACCGGATACCCGAATCCCCGCATAATGCTCAAGCTTCTAAAATCAGAGACCAGATTATTATAACCAAAACAGGCGCCGCGTTCGGTAATCAAAATAGATTTGTTGCCCGTAGATTCGATCTTTTTAATTATAGGTAGAATATCCCAGGGCGCTAAGAATTGGCCTTTCTTAATATTTATTACTTTACCTGTCAAAGCTACCGCTACCACGATGTCTGTCTGACGGCATAAAAAGGCCGGGATTTGAATTATATCTAATACCTTGGATGCCTCGGCAATATCTTTTTCGCAATGGATGTCGCTTAATATGGGGATATGCAATCGTTGTTTTATTTTATGCAGAATCTCCAGGCCTTTTTTTAGACCCGGCCCGCGATAAGAGCCTATGGATAGCCTGTTTGCCTTATCAAAACTGGATTTAAATATAAAAGGAATACCCAATTCCAGCGCAATATCTTTTATTTGTTTGGCTGTATCTAAACAATGCTTTTCTGATTCAATCACGCACGGACCGGCAATTAAAATTAAAGGATTACCCGCTCCAGTCTTAATATCGCCGATTTTAATCTCCCTTGTCATCTTGTTGGTTATGTTATTCGGTTAGGGCTACGATGCCCGTTTCGTATTTCGGTTACGTCTTTCGGTTTTTTATTTTTTACGTTACCTTAACCCTTAAACGATACGGGCTTCGTTACCGTTACCTTAACCGAAAGACTTCTTTAAATACTCTTTTACCTTTTCTAAATCCTCGGGTGTATCTACGCCTATGGTGTCATATTTTGTTTCAACAACCTTTATACGTAAACCTTCCTCCAGAACCCGCAGCTGCTCTAATCGTTCTACTCTCTCTAAATAAGAAACTGGTAAATTTTTATAAGTAAAAAGGAAATCCTTAGTATAGCCGTATAAGCCTATGTGTTTAAAATAAACCGGCAATCTTATTTCTGAATCTTTAGCATGAAAAGGAATGGGTGAGCGTGAAAAATAGAGGGCAAAATTATTCTTATCAATCACAACTTTAACTACATTGGGGTCATTAATGACCCGCTCGTCTTCTATATTTTTCATAATAGTAGCCATAGAGATAGAGCTATCATCTAATAATGCCCTTGCAACAGCATCTATCATAGTAGGATGAATTAACGGTTCATCACCTTGAATATTTATAACTATTTTTACATCCAAAGGGTTTATTACTTCACAGATTCTATCTGTGCCGCAGGCATGACCTTTAGCAGTGAAGGCTACCTTGGCACCGAATTCTTCTGCTACACGAGCTACCCTCTCATCATCACAGGCAATAATTAAATCATCCAAGACTACGGCCTGTTTTGCCCGTTCCCAAACATGCTGGAGCATGGGTTTACCTAATATATCTGCCAAGACCTTACCCTGGAATCTTGTTGAGGAATATCTTGCAGGAATTATTCCGATAATGTCCATTTTCCCTTACTTTATCCTTTCTAATAACTCTTTTCTAGTGGTAACTGCTGTGCCTAATTTACCGACTACGATACCTGCAGCGAAGTTAGCGATATGCGCTGCCTCCAGTTTAGAAGCGCCGCAAGAAAGCGCCAGGGTAAAAGTAGCTATTACCGTATCCCCTGCGCCTGAAACATCAAAGACTTCCTGAGCTACCGTAGGTATATGCGTAAGACAGCCGTTTTTCTCAAATAAACGCATACCCTGTTCGCCTAAAGTAACCAGAAGTGACTGCAAATCCAAATATTTTAAAATCTCAACCGCTGCTAAATCTACGTCTTTATCCGTAAATAATTTATCCGTATTAAATCGAAATCTATTTGAAGTATCTTTGAGCCGCAAATTTCTTATGGCATTTTCTAATTCTTTGCGGTTAGGGGTAATAGAAGTAACTCCTTGATAGTACTGAAAGTGTTCCTCCTTAGGGTCGACAGCAATTATTTTCTTATGAGAGTGCGAAAGTGCAATGAGGTCTTGGAGTAACTCCATATTTATCACACCCTTGCCATAGTCCTCAATAATAATAGCATCGAAATCATCAATATTTGTTTTTATGAATTTAATGATCCCCTGGTTTATCTTTTGCGATAACGAATCCGTATGTTCCCAATCTACCCTGACTACCTGCTGGTGCCCGGCAACAATACGGGTCTTCACCGTAGTATGCCTTCGGGGGTCAACGAAAATACCTTCGGTACTTATTTTTCTTTTCTTTAATTCTGATAATAGAATATCTGCATTCTTATCCCTGCCGATAACGCCTACCAAACATACGCCGCCATCTAGCGAACGGATATTGCTGGCTACATTCGCTGTGCCTCCCGGAGTAAATGTATGTTTATTTGCCCAAACTACCGGCACCGGCGCTTCAGGTGAAATTCTGTCCACACTGCCAAAGATATATTCATCCAGGATCACATCGCCTAATACCAATATTTTAGCTTTATTAAATTTATTGATTATCTTTTTGAGATTCTTCACCCCGCACCTTCTTTCTTATTCGTTTTTAATCTTTTGAACATTTTAGAAGGTGCGGGGTTCATATTTTTTCTATTATTGCCTGTGCTAATAATGGAAGCATTATCTCATGATGGCCGATAATATAATAACCGCTTCCGCTCCTGCCTGCCTCAACGGGTCTGGATACCACATTTTGCAAAGGCCGGTAATGATAGAGCATATCGAAATTGGCAGTAGTAAAATTCTTTACTTTATAACCTAAATTCCTCGCTAAATTCAATGCCTTTAAAAATACCTCCGGCAATATTACTGCAGAGCCGAAATTTAAGACTACTCCGCCGTCATTGAGCCGACAAATATTTTCTACGAGTAAATGAAAATCCCTGAAGCTTCCTTCGCCGGTAGAGGCAGCATCAAAAGAAGGATGCTGATGTATAATATCCGCACCGATAGCTACATAAACACAAACAGGAATTTTATTTTTATAGGCATTATAGAGGATACTTAAATTCTTATAGCGCAGCTTAGAATTATTTATTTTTTCTGCCACAGCATAACCCAAACCTGAGCCCGAAGATACACCTTCCTTTATAGCGCTATTGAGGAAATCAGCGGTCTCCCGGGCCATCCCAAACTCACCGGTTTTTAAACCCTCTCCTACATCTTCGGAAGTCTCACCGCCAAAAGCAATCTCAAAATCATGGATTATGCCTGCGCCATTTAAGGCAATACAGGTAATTACTCTTTTCTTTATTAACTCAATCACTACAGGATTGAGCCCGCATTTTATCACATGCGCACCCGCCATAAAAATAACTGCTTTCCTTTTCTTGTAAGCTCCTACTACGGCATTAACTACAGCTCGTATCTCTTTGGCTCTTAATATATTAGGCAAAGAGTCATAGAAACCCAGGAAACTCTTCCTGCGTGCAGGCGGCTTGGCAAAATATGCAAGCTCGACCTTGCTTCGCCTATCCTTTATGGAATATGTCTTTACTTTATTTATATT
>JAGUUJ010000004.1 GCA_020063525.1 Candidatus Omnitrophota bacterium | reverse complement strand
TTAAAAAATCTTTTCATTTGGCCTTGATATCCGGCGAAAGATATGGCTATATGTCAGGTATAAAAAAGAGGTTTGAATTGCGAAGGGGGTGAAAATATTATGACCGCAGAGCAGAAAAAGAAGAGCAAGGAGTTCTTGAACAAGCTGCATGCCAAGTATTACGGTGAGAAAAAGTCTAAAGCTCAGGAGCCAAAGACTCTGGTTAAAAAGCTAAAGGAATCTAAGGCTGGCGATGCATTTTCTAAAGGGCCATCGCGCAATGAGCTTATGCTTAAGGCCAAAGCCAAAGGCATAAAGAACTTCCGTGTGATCAACAAAGAGGAGCTTATTGAGATCCTCAAGGAAGGGACAACCAAAGAACGCATCAATGAGCTCGTAGCTCAAGCAATAACCAGATGGAAGAGCACATGGGGAAAAGGTAAGCGTAAACAAAAAACTCGCAAATAGGAGTTATACTGCCATCATGCAGAAGGCGTCTTAAATACATGCTTCTGCATGATGGCTACCTACTATCCACAATCTTAAGGAAGTTTAGAAATCGATAGTTCTTTTTATGCCTGCCGGTAGGATTTTATCAAGTTTGGTTAGAAATTCATCAACAAACCTTCTTGTCATATCCGACCAAGGGGAGTAGTCAGTTATTATAGCTGAGCTGCCCAATAATATATTTCCAATCTCAGGTTCAAAAAATCCATGCGAGGTAACAAGAGAATTTATTCTAATATTCTTCAATGTCTTTACCTTCTTTGAAAAGAATATTAGTGACATCAAGTCTGATTTTTCCGTAAAACTAAGTTTAGGAAAATCATTAAAAACGCCTACAGCATAATCTCTCGGCGTGTCTTTTCCGATCTCCATTAATGCTATCCTTCTGTAAAGACAAGGAACACAATAACCGCAATGCCATATATGCTTCTTCCCTCTCCATCTTACAGCCGCAAAGTGGGCACATGATATTGTCTTTTGTAATGCCCCCTGCATCTCTTGAGGAAGTAGTTTAATAACCTCAGTTTTTGTCTTAAAAATGAATGGATTTAATAAAATTAGTTTATCAAATATCCCAAGTTTATTAAGAAAATTCGACAGCAAGTTAATGAAGCGTGGATGGGTTGTCCTCGTACTCAAACTCCCCATTCTTGATAGAGTTAAAGGGATATTTAAAGCAATAACTCCATTTTCGGGTATATAGATTGTATTAACTTTAAAATAACCCGCTATAGTTAAAGCAATAGATAAAAAAAGGAAAGAACGCGTCCTATGTGTATCCTCTGATTTTTCAAACAACTTATATCTAGGATGTGCTCTCTTTGATTTTGCGACAAAACATTGTAATAAGTTAACCTGATCCCCAAATTTGTCTTGAAGGGCTTTGAAGATTACTTGTTGAGTACTTGAAGTAAGACCGTCTGCATAATGCCCTACCAATAGGACCCTTTTCTTCTCTTCCAGTAATTTATTAGCTCCGGCAAAAGAATCTATCCCTCCAGAAAAGAGACAGATTACATCAAAGTCATTTTTGATTATCTGATGATGGTGCTTTTTTCTTGGAATCTGACGTAATAGTTTGTGCCACTTAAATGAATACGAATCCCCTGAAAGAAACTCCAGCATTTCTTTCAAGACTAACTCTGAATCTTTCCATATAGTTGGATTATGTACCGGAGAGGAAATTTCAAATGAACGAGTCCATCCATCATCGCCGGACGAACGAGAAAGGATTTCGTCACCTATATAAACACTAATTGCAAAATCTAATAAATCTACGTAAGAAATGTCGAGAGGTAAATAGATCTTTTTGGAGTTAAAGAAAAAACCAATAGAAACATTTCCTCCATCAGGCAAAACGTCAATTTTCTGGGTAGACTTTTCTTTAAGACTTTCTCGATAATTTGGTTCATTGCAAAACGTATTATCTCCAACATACCTAAGAAATTCCATTTTATTGTTTCAGACTCAGTAAAGCTTTTTGTATTTCGGTAACTATCATATTTGCCAATCTTTGGCCTTCTTTCCCGAACCAATCAACAGACTCAAATGATTTGCTTTTGAAATCTCATTTATCTTTTCTTTAACTTTTGTTTCACAAATGCTTTTATGGGCAGTCATAAAAGCTTCTAGTGATTTTCCATCCTTTGCTTTTTCTTGCGCATATTTTTCTATAAAAACCCAAGTAAAATCAAAGATATATTCCACCAAGAATAATTCAACAAGTCCGCGAATCCCTTCCTGTTGAAGAAATTTCTGAAGGCTTTTTTCGAGGTCAGCATATGTTCCTTCATCTGTCAACTGTGAAGCTTCAAGAATGGCGTCTTGAAGTGCTTTTTTAAGGGCTTCTGCTTCAATACCTGAAACATCTGAACTTAAACGTTCAGCAACAATAGAAACAATTTCAGTGGCGCTTTTGTCTTTTAAATCCGGGAGGTCTAAAGACTTAATGGCCTTTTCTAAATTAGAGGAGGTGAGAACTGCTCCAAAGCCACCCAGTCTACTTATGGCTTTTGTAATGCCTTTTGTTCTCCTACCGCCAGAAGAAGCGCCTCCACCGCCAATACCACCAGTAGCTGATACAACACCAGAGACTATCCTTCCATCAGGAATATCTCTAGTTCCGCTAAAAGTACTCGTTATATCAGATTTTACACTTCTCCATTTTTTACCTTTTGGCGTTGATAAACTTCTTGAGGTTCCCATATTTTACCTCTTCTGTTTTAAAGCTGAAATAATGGGCGAGGACTCTTCAAATTTCTTCTGTAAATCATCTATTCCCGATATTCCTGCCTGCCCTGCTTCTTTTAAGAAATCGTTTGCAATCATAGCAAGAGCCTCATTTTTCTTTGGGTCAATTTGTTTCAAAGATTCAATAACGATGGGATATAGATTGGTATAGTTTCTACAGATTTCTTTTAAACCTAACATAATATGTACTGGGATTCGTGGATCTTCATTTGCAATCAAGTCACCTTGGAGTTTTCGCACTATCCCCTCTATTATTTCAGGGGGTAGTTTTATAGCCTGCTTTGCTGCAGCAATAGCTCTAATTTTATCAACTCCAGCAATAACATTACTGATATTACGAACTTCCTCTTCGGATGTAGTATATGCCGGTAATTTCTTGGGAAGAAGTGCTGTTTGAGCAAGCAATAAATACGGAGAGAGATCTAAATCTATATCTATTTGTGGGGCATCAAGAACGAATTTAATTAAACCGGGCGTCTCAAAAGCAGCCTTGAGGATATCTGAGTCTTCAATTTTCTTTTTGCCTTGGCTTTTCTGAATCTCAATGATTTCCCTTAACAACTCGGATGTACCAGTCGTAGGATCGTAAGTGTCGACTAAATTCTTAAAGAAATCTTGCCAAGTATACTCTATAACTAAAAGCTTAATTAATAAATCGTGTTTCACATCAATTTTTTTAGTAGCAGCTATTCTACGTCTAAGCTCCAAAATATTAAGAAACCGTTTTACCTGCCTGGGGTTACCTTTTAACCCGCGAATCAATAGAGCAACATAAGGCTTTATTACTTTCAATTCCTCCAAAGCTCCTTTTTTATCTGGTATAATTTTAGTTTCTTGAGCAGAAGCCCAATCGAAGAAAGAACTGCTAATGTCTTGAGATTTTCCGATTAACTGAGGACGAATTCCTAATAGAGCTTGCCAACCTTCCGGCATTAAATATTTTCCCAAAATTAATATGTTCACATAGCTTGTTATGTCTTCCGGTCGCTGCTCGGGAATTGAAAAAGGGACCTGAATGATTTTCTCAAGATAATCCCTTACCACTCTGGATTTTTCTTTTGTACCTTCTTTATATTTTTCACCTATAGCATATTCAATCTTTTCTATATCGGCCCCAATGACGAATGTTGATTGCGGAGAATTTAAGAAAAGCTTCACTATTTCAAAAATCTCTACCACCCTATCGGGCATACATCTATCTAAATCATCAATAAAAACCACTATTCTTTCTATATTTAATTTTGCCAAGAAATTCTGAAAATCTTTGTTAAAGCTCTCCATGGTATCGGTAAGCTTATCAGATTCTTGCTTAAAACAATCTAAAAACCCATTAAAATCTGGCGTTAACGTCAAAGCGGTTTTAGTAATAAATTTGGCGAGTTTAAAAACATCGGCTTTTTCTTTCAATTGGTCGTAGATCCCTTGTAGTTCTTGGGATAATGTCTGGGATTCTTTTAACTTATGCAATATGGAATGTATTAAAGCTGACTGAATTTCGTCCTTACCTTCATACTGCCAAGCATTGAACCAAACGGTCTTAACTTTCTCTTTATATTTGTAATCTATATATTTCTGAATCATGCACATCAGACTCGTTTTGCCACTTCCCCAATCCCCAAAAATGCCTATCGTTAACGGCGCTAAATCTTTTTCTAAAGCGAGCTCACTTAGGGTTTCTGTATACACAGAAAAACCTAAGCAATCTTCCATAGTTTCTTTATCACACCACATAAATTGCTCCTAGT
>JAGUUJ010000128.1 GCA_020063525.1 Candidatus Omnitrophota bacterium | reverse complement strand
TCTTCATAAATATCCCTTTAGTTATTAGGGACGTCTTTGTAACCAAAGCTAAGGGTGTCCCTGAATCAAAGCGAAGGCTGTCCCCATTTTAAGGTAATAGCTAATCCTCTGCGGGGACACCTTTCCGATTGATAGAAGAAACGACTTCCGATTGGATTCAAAGATGTCCCCCGATTGGGTCAGTGCCTGTCCCTCTTTACTTTACTCTTGGGTGTCTAAACTTAAAAGTTCTTGTTTAATTTCTTGATAATCAGAAGTATCAATCAATCGATAGATATCCTGCGCTTGCCTAAGATAATCTCGGGCTTTATTTCTCTGGCCTCTCTTTTTATATAAGAGCCCTAAGTTATAATATGCAGCGGCTAATTCCGGACGGGCATTTATCTGTTTGGCAATTACAATTGATTGCTCAAAGAATCTCTCTGCTTTGTCTAAATCATCCATTTCTACATATAGTTCTCCGAGCATATTATAATCGCTGGCAAGGCTCGGTTTATTATCCTGAAACTCATCTATCTTTAAACCCCGTGTATAATGATCCAGGGCTTTCTGATATTGTTTCTCGAAAATATATATCTCTCCCAGATTAAAATAATAATCGCTCAGCTCGTTCTTTAGCTTTAATTTCTCAAAGAGCCTGCGGCTCTTGTTATAGAATTCTTTGGCTGCCGTAAAATCATTCTTGTTGGTAAATACCAGCCCCATATCGAAATAATCGCAGGCTAAATTATATCTGTGTTCGTATACCTGCTGCCTTTCCCGGTTAATCTCGGAACTTTTCATGAGTAATTCTAATGCCTTATCCTGGTCTTCCTTGTCCATATACCAAACTGCTAATTTCCGAAGAGCAGCTGCTTCATTTAATCTGTCGCGGTTTTCTTTACTTAACCCGATTGCCTTGTTATAAAAATCAAATGCTTTAGGATATTCTCCCTGTTGATGATAAACCCAGGCAATCCCGATATAAGCGCAAGAGAGGTGCTTTTTATCGTGTTTCTTTTCACTACTAAGGGCATAGTTAAAATAGTATCTTAAGGCATCCTCCCTGTCGCCTATCCTCTGATAGGTATCTGCGATTAACGGATATGCCGCGAGAAACGCAGGATCCTTTTTTATAATTTGGTTACAAAGCAGGATAACTTCTTGATTATTACCCTTAAGAAACAATTTCTTCGATTTAAGAAACGAAAAATAGGTAGTAGGGTTTCTGGTCGGTAACCATATATATAGATATATAATTATGGATATAATAAAAGCTGCCGAAGCAAGCCTTACCATCTGCTTTTTATATAAAGAAAGGTCTCTCTTGAATTTTAATGCTTGAGGCCTCGATTTAGGCCTGAATAATATAAAATTCGGGTTTCCGTAAAAAAGGTAGCTTGCCCAAGATATAGCGGTGATACCGTATTCCTTAATTAATCTTACGCGCGCCAGGCGCATGCATGCGCCCACTGAATTTCCTTTAATTAACTGGGTATAGAATTCCTTGGCAAATACGAGACTCACCGGGTCTTCTATCTTCCATATCGTGCCGATATAATGCCTGACACCGGAAAACAGAAATGCTGATGCAAGACTGTAGTTTTTCTCCTGGTAATCTGGAGTCATTGTTTCAGCTATGGCCTTAGCGGAATGACAGGCATTAGAAAAGATTAAGATAGGAAAATGCAGGCTCTCGCCTAAAGCAAGGATATCTGTCGTGGTAAATCTCCCGTCACTTAACACCCAGCCTGTATTCTTGGGATTATCTGTATCGTATTCGCAGTGGCCGGCAAAATGCACAATATCGTAATCGCGCAGGTTCTTCTTTACATACAGAGTATCAATACAGGTAGATTTAAAATCAATGCCGAGCTCATTTCTTTTGCGGTCAAACTGATTTTTTATATATACGCCTTCAAGGTAAGCGGATTTCAGGTCATTAGTGGGATTAGCCAGTATCAACATTTTAGGAGTAGTGGTTAAACTACGATATTGCGGCGGGCTTATCTGCTCTTTAGTCCTTACTAGCCTGCCCAAATTAAATTTAAGGCATAAAAATTCATTACCGTCATACAAGAGCTCCCAGGGAATATTGATCAATTCTTCATCTAAGGAGAGAACTAAATCTTTAATTATGGTTGTCTTTAATCTATCTTTAACTGACCGCGTAAGCAAATGGTCCCAGAGCATCTGACCTGTTTTCTTAAGACTATCTATATAATCGGAAATGGAAGCGCCTTTTTCACTCGCCTTGTTTAATATAGATATTACTTCCTGGCATAATTTATTTATTTCCGCAAACGCTACAGACAATTGGCTATAGTGCCTTATGGTTTGGGCAAGCTCCTTCTGTTCAAAAGCGCTCATGGCAAGCATGCTATCTTGCCTTAATATCTCTAGGACCAAGGCATTAGATTCTTCCATGTGCAATTACTTCCTTATATCTAACAATATTGAGGCGATTTTATTTTCGATGTTAGATATCTCCACAATATATTTACCTGCTAACGTATGTTCGAAGATTACTTTATCGGAAGTTGTGAGATAGGATTCAAGCTCTAAATCATCTTTGAGGAGGGTAACCCTTAAGTCTTTAATTATGCGCTGGGTCTGTTTATCTTTTACAAAAACAATCAAGTCAAAGGCTTGAGCCTGTTTATTTTCTATTTTTACTTCAACCCTTATATCTTTAAAATCCTTTAAGATGGTGACTTCGTCTTTAAATTCTTTGAGCTGTCGGCTGCGTAATACCGGTGCAGGCACAAATTCCTGGCCAACCAGGACATCGCCCGTAGTACTCAATATCTCTAATGCCTTTTCCTTAAGCATAATGACTATCTCTACAACAGAAAGTTTATCTTCTGCTCCAACTAAATTCTTCACCCGCTCCAGTAATTCTTCGGGCAATCCTTTTACAGGTTGAGGTTTCAATCTGACTTGCGTGACAAGAACCTCGGCACAGCTATCGCAACTTATTAAATGCGTTTTTATACGCTCATTTTCTTCTTGTGTGAGCCTGCCCTCAAGAAAACAAGCCCATGTCTCCTCATCCGGATGCACGCTATCCGCTTTGAGATGCTCAGACTTCCACTTTTTATAAGCTACTTTGATTATTTTCTCTAATTGGTTTGGCATTTTTTGTCATCCCTTTCCTAATATAATAGACGTAAACATACCAAAAATCTAACAGGTTAAACCTGCTTTATTTTTCACCCGGTAAAACAAAACCTTTGCTCTTAAAACACGCTCTTAACCGCTCAATTATCCGGAACTTGCGCATATCTAATGCCGGGCGCGAAATCTTAAAGCAAGCTTTTAATTCCTCGAAGCCCAACCCTCTGTGGATATGTAATTCCAGGAAATATTTATCGTCAAGAGCTAATTTAGCAATGCAATCCTTTAAATGCGTAAGTCTTTCTTCCTGGCTAAGCACATCAGTAACCGATGGAGAATCGAATGAGAGTAAATCTGCCAGACTAAAGCCATCGTCGGTTTCTTCGTCGATAGATATAAGAGGTTTAAGTTTGCGGATATAATCTATGGTAAAATTAACCGTAACTTGCCTTAACCAGCTGGCAAGGCTGCACCCATTCCTGGCTTGAAAACTACCTAATTTTTTAAAATTATCTTTGGCTAAGGAGAGAAAGATTTCCTGAAAGATATCATTGATATTTTCCTGCGCGTAGGTATGGCCTTTTATCTTTAAAACGCTATGGATATAATTATATATTAAAGAGGAGTATCTTTCTACGAATTCATTCCACGCCCGTTTGTCCCCTTTTACACACCTGCGGACAAACTCCAGATCGTTCATAATAAATATTATATCATAAAATCAAGAAATAGGGACGTCTTTATTATTAAAGCAAAGCCTGTCCCCATCCTAAAGCAGGGACGTCTTTGATTCTGAAGCAAAGGGTGTCCCCGAAATAAAACTGTGTTAGAAATATTAATTTATTACGTCTATTAAAGCAGGAGGTGATAAATATGCCAAGAACACAAAGGTTAATTATAAACAATGCCTCTTACCATATAATGGTAAGAGGAAACCAGAAACAAATAACTTTTATTGAAGAAGAGGATTTCGCAAAATATCTTGATCTTCTAAGGCACTACAAGAGGGAATACGGTTTTAAGTTATACGGGTATTGTTTAATGCCTAACCATGTGCATCTCATATTAGAGGTTGAGGACGGAATCGATTTAAGTAAAATTATGCAGGGATTAAATCAGGCATACACGCTATGGTTCAACAAAAAGTATGAAAAAGTGGGCCATCTCTGGCAAGGAAGATATAAAAGTATGGTCATACAAAAAAATAAATATATGCTTGATTGTTTAGAATATGTGGAATTGAACCCCATTAGAGCAAATATAAGCAAGTCTCCTTTTGATTATCCTTGGAGTAGTTGGAAAGCTCGCTTAGGCTATAAGAAAGATGGTCTTTTAGATGCGCCAGAATTGTAAATTAGCCTTTTGGGGACACCCTTCCGATTGGATTCAAAGACGTCCCTCGATTGCAATTAAAGACGTCCCTGTTATTTGAAGAGGGTGTAGGAGATGACAAAAGAGGCAAAGACAATAGAAACCATGGACATAAGTTTAATGAGTATGTTAAGGCTTGGGCCGGATGTATCTTTAAAAGGGTCTCCGACGGTATCGCCGACAACCACTGCCTTATGCGCAGGAGAGCCTTTACCGCCGTGGTGGCCTTCTTCGATATATTTTTTAGCGTTATCCCAGGCGCCACCGGAATTCGCCATCATTACTGCCAGGACAAAACCCGATACGGTTGCGCCGGTCAAAAGCCCTGCTACAGCTTTAATACCTACTAAAAGCCCAACGGCAATAGGCGCAATTATGGCCATAAGCGAAGGTATGATCATCTCCTTTTGCGCGGCAGATGTGGCAATGGTTACACAGCGCGCATAATCCGGCTTGGCTTTACCTTCCATAAGGCCGGTTATCTCCTTAAATTGCCTGCGCACTTCTACTACAATTTTACCTGCTGCCCTGCCGACCGCACTCATAGTCATAGAGCAGAATACAAATGGTAACATCCCTCCGATAAATAAGCCGACTAAAATAGTGGGGTCCATTAGGCTTAAATTTAACTCTTTGCCGTATAGAGCCACCTGGTCACGATAAGCAGCAATTAAAGCCAATGCCGTTAAAGCCGCTGAACCAATGGCAAAACCTTTGCCTGTGGCAGCAGTAGTATTACCCAATGCATCCAAGGCATCAGTTCTTTTTCTTACTTCGGGATCAAGATTCGCCATCTGGGCATTACCGCCTGCATTATCAGCCACCGGTCCATAGGCATCTGTAGCCAAAGTGATGCCTAAAATAGAAAGCATACCTACTGCGGAAATTCCTACTCCGTAAATGCCAGAATTAAAATTGGTAGCGCCGCCTGATAGAAAATAACTTAACAATATAGCGATCCCTACTACAATAACCGGTATCACTGTTGACATCATACCCACGGCAATACCGCCGATAATTACTGTTGCCGGGCCGGTTAAGGATGCGTCGGCAATCGAACGCGTTGGGCTAAAATGGCTTGAAGTATAATACTCTGTAGACAAACCTATCAAGACACCTGCCACCAATCCTGAAAGAACCGACCAGTAAACCCCTAAATGCTGCGCTCCTAAAGTGTACTTTACAAGAAAATACGATATTATTGCTACTAATAAAGAACTGACAAACATGCCTTTTCTTAAGGCAGCTAATAAAACTTTCTGAGTTGCCTCTTCTCTACTGTGCACAAAAAATGTGCCGATAATCGAAGAAACCACGCCCACTGCTGCCATAACCATAGGCACGGTTACACCGGCCACGCCTAAACCTGCGGCAACACCCAATACTGAGGTAGCCACGATTGAACCCACATAAGACTCATAAAGGTCAGCGCCCATTCCAGCCACATCTCCGACATTATCTCCTACATTATCCGCAATCACTGCGGGGTTGCGCGGGTCATCCTCGGGTATTCCTGCCTCAACCTTACCTACCAGGTCAGCGCCTACATCTGCGGCTTTAGTAAAAATACCCCCGCCCACACGCGCAAACAAAGCCTGAAAACTTGCACCCATACCAAAACAAAGCATAGTAGAAGTAATAGCAGTAATCTTGTCTGTTCCTATAGGCAAAGGATGCGCCTCAAAGGCCCATCTAAGATAGGGATACAACCATTGGGGTAACCACGCCGGGACACTGTAACTGCCATAATAAGCATTAAGGAAGAAATACCATATAGATAAATCCAAAAGTCCTAATCCTACAACTACAAGACCCATCACTGCGCCGCTTGAGAATGCCACCCGCAGCCCGGAATTTAAACTCTTCATTGCTGCATTGGTGGTGCGAGCTGAGGACTGAGTAGCAATACTCATACCAATAAAGCCGGATAAACCCGAAAAGAAACCGCCGGTGAGAAATGCAAAAGGCACAAAGATAACCAGATATTTATTCAGCGCTAAGAGCAGAAGAATAAAAAATACCACTAAAAAGAATAGAGATACACCTGCGTATTGCCTCTTCAGATATGCCCTTGCGCCCACTCTTACTGCCTGGGCAATCTCGCGCATTTTTTCATTGCCTTCATCTTTTTTCAAAATAGAAGCTGCAAGATACCATGCAAATGTAAGAGCCATTATAGAACCTACCGGTGCCAACCATAAAAAATTACTACCAGTCATCTAGAATCTCCTTCCTTTTATGCGTTTATCCTTATACATTAAACGCTGCCTCGCAAGAGCACGAGGATTGCAGAATGCGGCACAATAATATATTTCTTATTCTCGAATTCTATCTCAACCCCGGCGTTTCTTAAGAAAATACAGTAATCCCCTTCTTTTGCCTGGAGCGAGAAATAACGGTTGTCGAATTTAGGAGTCTGCCAGGGTTCTATTTCCATTGCTGTGGGGTCGGGAATAGGATAGCCCGGTCCGGTCTTAACTATGGTGCCGCCCTGCACCTTTTCTTTCTCCTTTACTCCCTGCGGCAGGTATAAACCTGTATCGGTACGGTCTCCGCCTTCATCAGGCGCAACTAAAACCCTATCCCCTACTATGATGAGTTCTTTTTTCATATTATCATCTCCATTTTTCAAGAAAATTCCTTCGCGATAACTTACTGCGATTTTCGCAGTGGGTAATTTTTATACTTTCCTATACCCCGAGATACCGAAATATTATATGCAATAATTTTGTTTTCTTCAAGCCAAATCCATTCGGTCGGTAATCTCTATCAACCCATATTCCAAATTGCCCAAACCGGTCTTGTAAGCATACTATTTCAGAATACCCACCCAAAGACCAAGTTTATTCTTAAGGGCTCTTTTATATACCAAATTTGCTACAGCCATATCTTGAATTGCCAGGCCTGTCGAATCAAAAATAGTTATCTCTTTCTGGCTTACCCTCCCTTTCTTTTTTCCGATTAAAACCTCACCCAGTGCAGCATAAATGTCTTTCTTGGTAATTATTCCGCGCGATAACGCAACGCTTATCTCTCCGCTATGAGAAGCCTGCTGTCAGTCATCAAC
>JAGUUJ010000129.1 GCA_020063525.1 Candidatus Omnitrophota bacterium | reverse complement strand
CTGTTTTATGGTCAGGCTCACTTTTCTTTTTTTGGCAATCCTTTTTAATTCATTGTTTATCTGCTGTAAGGTTACCTTGCCATAGATATCAGGTTCCCTTTCTCCCAACAAGTTTAGATTCGGGCCGTGTATTACCAATATCCTTTTCATCGCAATTAAGTTTTTATAATTACTACGAACTATGAACTATTAACTACGAACTAAATTATTCTTCTGCTTCATCAATCAGCATTATCGGAATGCCGTCTTTTATGGGATATTTTTTTGCGCAAATTTTACAGACGATTTTATTATCTTTTAGTTCCACATCGCCTTTGCAGGCAGGACAGGCCAAAATATCCAATAATTCTTTATCTATCATTTGTTCCTCCTTCACAGCGGTGAACACCAGCCAATCCATTATGGCTGGGTGTTTTGTGTTTTTGATATATATTGCATCCTTAACTCGTAAAGTACATTTTCCATAAAATTGGCTTCCTCAGGGGTTAAATTTCCCTTTGTTTTTTCTTTTAACATTCCCAATGTATCGATAAGAAATTTTGCCTGTACGAGGTTCTCCTCCTTTTTATTCGTTAAGGGATTAGGAACTTCACCCAAATCAATGGATGCCTGCAACGATAGAGTGGTGACAAAGAAGCTAAAATCTGGTTCAGGCGGAATAGGTTTACCTTCTTTTTCTAAATTTGCCTTTTCTTTACCTATCGCTTCTTTCCAGCTTTCGTCGATATTCTTATTCAGCTCATCCATCATTTAGTAACTAGTAAACTAGTAACTCGTAACTAGTAATTTTTATGATTTTCTAAAGTAAATTTATATGTCTTTTATCTTTTTTCGTTCTTTAATTACGAGTTACCAGTTACGATATTACGAGTTACTGTATTATTATACCGGCATAACCTACCACGCTACTCATATCACCAGTTATATCACCACTGGTTTGATACTGTATTAGTTTAGCTGTTTTCGCACCTAAAAGCTTAGCAGCAGAAATCATCGTTATGGTAGGGGCATAACCACACATCGATATGTTTAACCGCTGGATTCTATCTATAAGCTTATCCTCGTTTAATTCTAATATTGCCTGTATTGCCTCTTTATCTTTTTTTTGCGCCTGTTCTTGAGATTCGTAATGAGTCATATCAGAACTGGCTACAATTATGGTTGAATCTTTTATATTGCGCTCCTTAATGGTGTTGGCGATTTCCTTGCCTATTTTTTTAAGAATCTCGAACTCGTCTGATAAAAAGACAATAGGTACGATTTCAAAATCAGTTTTAAAGTATTGTAAAAATGGCAACTCTACCTCTAAGGAATGTTCGTATGCATGGGCTTCATTATCGGCTTCCAAGTATTGGGAGTGATTCAATATGTCCCCTGCCAGCTCAGAATCTATCTTGATTTCACCTAAAGGCGTCTGCCAGGAACCTTGCGGCATAATGCTATACTTCACTCCATAACCAGTGTGGTTGGGGCCCAAAAGGATTATTTTATTTTTGATGTTAATTCTAGAAACAGTTTGAGCCGCAACGGCTCCAGAATATATATAGCCGGCATGCGGTAACATACAGGCAATAATATCTAACTTATCTGCCTGTTTATCGATAAGGGTCTCTATTTGATTCTTCAGGCCTTGGCTAGATGATGGGTAAAATTGCCCTGCAACTTGCGGTTGCCTTATTTTGTCAGACCTTTCCATTTAGCACCGATTCTAAAAATATTTTACTTTCCTTTATGTCGCTTGCGGTCGCCGGATAATGTGCCTCGATTATCTTGAGGGTATCTTTTTTTAGGTAAGGTTTTAACCAACCAAAATCCATTTCTCCTTTAGAAGGCGCTTTATGGTCATCACATCCGGAAATATCGTGCAGATGGATACCGAGCATATACTTACTGTATAAATCCAGATATTCTTTATGGGAACTGAAGCCTAAATTCTCCATAACTTGGGCATGGCCCGTATCATGCCAATAAAATATATTCGTTCCCTTAAATGTATCGAGAATTATATTTATCTCATCTTTTGAAGGGATTTCGCGATAGTAAAAACGCGTCTCGATACCTAAAAATATACCCCTATCTTGTGCATAACGATTTAGTTCATCTAAACTATCAAGTGTATTTTCTAAAAACGGTTTATAAAAATTCTGTCTTTCTTTAATAATATCAGCTTTCAAATTCTTAAATTCCTTTGAACCCCGCAGCCCCTTTTTATAGAGATTAATCAGATTACTTGTCCTATCTTCTACTTCTACCCTGCCACAATGTAAGACAACTGCTTTAGCCTTTAAACGCCTGGCTGTATCTATGCTATTTTTTGTATACTTTATAGCATTTTGCCTTTCTTCTTCATCGGGCGAAGCCATAGAGTAATAATCGGGAAGCGCATCTTCTCGTTTTGCAGCGTCTGGTATGGGGCAGAAATTGTGGACACTTGTAACTTCTATCTGCTTGTCCAAAACTTCCTTCTCGATATCTTTTAATTGATTTAAGGTGAGGTTAAAGCTTAACTCTATTTCTTTAAAACCGATAGACTTTATTTCAGAAATGAGACCACTTCCGTCGCTATAACGAAATGCATTCCACGAAGTAGAAAGCGCCAAACCCATATCTATCTTCTTCCCCTTGTTTTTCTCCTTTTGCGTTCACTGGGCTTTTCGTAATGCTTACGGTCACGCAGCTCTCTTAAAATACCCTCCTGCTCAATCTTTCTTTTGAAGCGACGCAATGCCCCTTCAAAAGACTCATCTTTTTTAATTTCTATCTCCGGCATTTTCATCATCTCCTTTATAGATAGAATAATAGCACCGATTATACCGGGTGTCAAATGTTTAATGAGCGCATAACTTACGGAGCGATAGCGAACGTAAGTTATTTGCGCGAATTACTCTATCTCGAAGGAGATAACTACATTAAAGGAAAGATGGGGGTAATCTAACTCTTTGGGGAAATTAGGAAACGGCGAGGCTTCTTTTATGCTTCTTAATGCGATTTCTTTTAAATATGTGCTGGGCGAGGATTTCTCTTCTATTAGTTGCACGGCTTTTAAAGAGCCATCCGAAGATATTAGGAAAGAAAGGTATGCTTCTCCTACTTCAGCGCGGGTATAATTTTGATAAGCTGCACGCCTAATTTTTTCGCGCACGATTTGATAATAATTTATATATGATGGGTTATCGATTTTATCGAGGTCTATCGGCGGTAAGGTAATTTTCTTTTTAACCGCGATAATATCGGGTTTTGCAAATGCGGGTTTAGTAAAAGCGTATTTCTGAGAAATGCTTTCCTTGCTTTTTCTGAAGATGCTTTCTCTGTCTATATACGGAGGAGGGTTTGTTTTGTTAGCTGTAATCTTGGACGACAATCTTAAAAATGGCTCTTCCTTTGACAGGGTTGTCTTTGGATATTCCTTAGT
Source organism: Candidatus Omnitrophota bacterium (assembly GCA_020063525.1). GTDB lineage: Bacteria > Omnitrophota > Gorgyraeia > Gygaellales > Profunditerraquicolaceae > UBA1562. The sequence continues at coordinate 48 of JAGUUJ010000129.1, read as the reverse complement.
TTCTTTAGTTTCTTGAGGGCTTTTTACATAACTTACTTCTAAAACAGG